>CAZCTG010000034.1:0-9133 GCA_964501695.1 uncultured archaeon
GAGCATGCCTACGAAGCTGTCAATCTGCAGAAGCTTGAAAATCGCATTGTCAACGGTTATAAGGGGTGCTATGGCCACGCCTGTGACTATGCATATGACGCCAAGCACCAGGCGAAGCAGAAGCTTTCTCGCCCTTGTCAGGAACCCCCTGTAGCCCAATATGGCTATGGAGCCGAAGAACAGGATGGCTACGATATATATCAGCACCTGTATGGATGACAGTATTGCGGGAAGCATCTGGAATATGCCCGCCATCGTGCCTGCCAAGGAACCCGTCACGACCATATGAGGTATTTGGCCTTGGCCTATTATAAGTATTTGAATCCGTTGCAAGCGTCATGCTGCTGAATCTGATGGAACTCAAGAATCATATTTATATAGTAAGCGATTAATCAGAGGTAATACGGTGTATGCATGGCCAGGATTTACTCAAGAAGAAAGGGGAAGTCGGGCAGCAAGAAGCCCATGGAGAAGAAGGCCGACTGGGTGACTTACAAACCCGCCGAGATAGAGGGCATAATAGTCAAGCTTGCCAAGACAGGCATGGGCTCGGCGAGGATAGGGCTCGTCCTCAGGGACCAGTACGGCATACCTAGCGCGAGGATGTTCACACAGAAGAGTATAGCCAAGGTTCTTAAGGATAAAGACCTCTATCCAAAGGAGCTGCCCGAGGAGATGTTCAACCTCGTGAGGCGCGCCGTCAACCTCCACAACCACCTCCAGAAGAACAAGCACGATTACACGTCCCTTCGCGGCTATGAAATCACCGAGTCAAAAATCAGAAGGCTCGCCAAGTATTACAAGAAGCGCGGCGTGCTGCCGCTTGACTGGAAGTGGAGCATCGAGAAGGCCAAATTGCTTGTGAAGTAAACGCAACAGTCCGCATTCGCGGACGTGGGGGACACGAATTGTTATGCATCTCCCCCGGCTGCAAGCTGCTGGTCAAATAGGTGAAGCAGACCACCGAAGCATTTCTGCATCTTTTTTAAGCTTATTTATGCAAATATGATTCAATGGTGGGTAATTTGGGGAAGGTCTGGCTGCCGGTTTGCATTATGTTCTTGTTGGCGTTAATGGTTGCAACATCGAATTCCGTGGATGTCTTTGCCATAAGATGCTACAATGACTCTGATTGCGGCACGCCCACTTACAATACATACTGCAATTCCCTTGGCCAAGCATGCGTGAACTTCACGAATTATACATGCCAAAACCCGGGCACAGAGGATTCCGTCTGCATGGGCTCAGCCAGCGGCGGCTGCGCCAATTGCACATACGGCTGCAACGACGGGGTGTGCATACAATCAAACCAATCATGCAGGAACGAAAGTTATGGCTGTTATATAGGCGACATGCAATGTTGCGCTGGACTGAAAGCTGTTCCGCTTGCAGAATTGGCATCCGACGGGTCATGCGTGGCTTCCAACTGCGGCTTCGTATGCAGGCCGTGCGGCAACGGTGTATGCGACGCGAATGAAAACAAATGCAGCTGCCCGGAGGACTGCGGGGGCTCAACCCAGAACCAAACCTGCATCGACTCCGATGGCGGCAGGAATTATTATGTACGCGGAAGCCTTGATATGAATTGCTCGCCTAAGGCGTTATGTGGTGTTTGGATTGATTATTGTGTGGACAACAAGACCTTGTTAGAATACTCCTGCGACAATCTAAATGGAGAGTTTTATGCCTGTCCTGCCGGCTGCAGCGATGGCGCGTGCATCCAAGGCGGCGTGTTGTGGGAGCAGGTCAAGTGCGTGTTCGACGGCTCAAGCCAGGTGCAGAAATGCTATACCGCAGGGCAGAATTCAAGGGCATACTGCTCAGGGACTGAGACATGCATTGCTGACATATCGGGATATGTGAGCGAGCAGATAACATGGAAATCCACATGCGGCGGCTATGCTTACACCATCATGGATGGCGACAATGAGTATGCCAGGTTCAGCTGCAGCAATGTCAAGAGCTGCCAGCCGAATAAGTGCGATGATGGAAGTATTTATGAATGCAAGCTTGAGAACGGAATATGCATCTGTCCTGCATGCCCTCCGATAATAGTGAAGCCTGTCTGCGGCAACGGCATCTGCGAAAGCGGGGAAGGGGAAGTTTGCACCATCGCAGCGGCATCAGCATCCTGCCAAGAAGGGAAGGAATGCGCAATCCCGCCATCTGTTTGCTATGTTGCCTGCCCGCAGGACTGCAAGCCTACTGAGGGGATATACGCGGGTATAGGCAAGAAATTCAAGCTGCAAGTCTACCAGCCCGCGAAAATCGTGGAAAACGGCGAGCATGTGATGAAAATAACTTTCAAGGACCTGATAGCATATAGATGCAAGGAAACCGCGGTAAGCAGCGAAGCGGCTGAAACCATTGAAAGCAAGGTTGCGACCAACATCGCGGCAATCACGGGGAACGTAATCGCTACAGCAGGGACAGCAACACCATCCGTAGGAGCAGTTTCCGCACCGTCGGCCACGGCAGGAGGGTCGGGCGGCGGTGGCGTGGTTTCCCCCTCCGGAGGCACGGTTTCCCCTGCTGCAGTCTATTCCAAGACATGCACCTATGTATGGGATTCTACTCCATTTGTAAATCAGACTGTCATCATCAGTGCATATACGAGGGATGGGCCCGACTCAACGGACTCCGATTCAATAACTGTGAATGTTTTAGATTCGATTGAAGACAGAACGCCTACAGGTAGCGGTAGGGGGAGCAAGGCCATGGACGGCAGGACATTGGCCATACAGATTTCAGAACCCCACACAAATTTGTTGGTGGCCGGTGAAAATAAGATAAATGTCCAAGCAGAAGGTCCGAACGAGATGGAGAGCATCATATTAACGATACAAACTGGGAACGAAGGGGCAGGAACCCAAGTGATCAAGATTCCCGAAGAGGACTGCGTGTCATCTGCTGCCGGGGGCGGTGGAGCAGGAGCTACTGTGCCCATCCTAAGATGCATCAGCGCAGGACCCAAGGCGCTTCTTGATGTGGACATGATAGTCAACAGCCAGCTCGGCAAGCAATGGACGCTCAATCTGGACGTGGGGGAGAAGAAGCAGGTGGATGAGTTCACGATATCGTTCTTGGGCTATGACTATGCTTCAATGACCGGGACATTCTTGGTGAGCAGGGAAGCGTTTTACTGCCCTAAAAACTGCAAATGCAATGAGATTGGAGATGTTGTTGAATGCGCAAACAAAACATGCAACAACGGACAGACACTTTGCCCCGACGGCATATGCAGGGATAAATGCGACATCGTGACCGAAGACTGCAAATATGGCTGCCTCGTTGACGGCAAGTGCTTCCCCATGGGCGTCAGGTACAATGGCACCTACTGCAGCAGCAACCTTGTTATGAGCACGCAGGCCGGCCAGAGCGAGGTCTGCGAGAATAACTTTGAGTGCGAAAGCAACGTCTGCGCGGCAGGCAAGTGCGTGAGCGCATCGCTCATTGACATGATAATCAAATGGTTTATGGGCCTGTTCGGGATGGCTTAAGACTGCACCCGCCTTCCGGCGAGATGGGACACAAATTCTGGTGTACTAGGCAAAAACCTTCAACGTTCCCTTCGCAATCGCGGCAAGCACCCTTCTGCCGATCTCGGACTTCTTGCGCACGCGGATTGAGCCCTTCCTGCCCATGTGGGCGCTGAACAGGTATTCGCCGCCGTCGTTGACGTCTATCTCCTTGCCCTCCGAAACTGCCGCAGGTCTTCGACCTGCGGATTCCATTTCGCGCCTGTCGACGACCAGCTCTATCCCCCCACCCACCTCGCGGTGGCGCCACGAAAGCTGCTTTTTCAGCGTCGCCTCCTTCGGCTCGACGCTGATGTGCAAGCCGAGGCGCTTCTGGAGCAGCTCTATGTTGGAGCCCGCCTTGCCTATGAGCCTTGCGATGGCATCGCTGTCCACGAACACCCTTATGTTGGTGTCGTTCTCAAATTCTATACGTGCGTCCTTGTCGTAGATGCGCAGCTCCTGGGCTATCACGTCCCTCGCCAGCTCGCGCAAGGGGCTTTCCTTGGACGACCCTTTTTCCGGCACAGGCACGATTACGTTCTCCTCGCCGTAGGTGTATATCTCGTATTCCAGTTTTTTGGTCGTGAAGTCGCGTATCTCGACCACCGGCCTCGTAAGGTCCTGCTCCGTCATGCCTGAAGGCACTTTGACCGTTATGCCGACCGCGAACGTCTTGGCAACCCTGCCGCTGTGTATATATATCACCGTGTCGATGATATGCGGTATCATGCCCAGCTCCACCTTGCCGATGAACCTCTGTATCGCGGAAATCGGGTCCGTGGCATGGACTACTCCTATCATGCCCACGCCCGCGAGCCTCATGTCGCCGAACACGCGGAAGTCATGCGTGCGCCTGACCTCGTCGAAGATGGTGTAGTCGGGCCTCACCAGCAGCAGCAGTTCCGATGTCTTCTCCCAGTTGCCTTCCAGCGGCGCGTACTGCGTCACCTCGTCGCCGACCTGCAGGTCGCGCGGCTGCTCGAACGTCTTGACTATCTTGCCCTTGGTGACGAGATAGTCCGCTATGCTGGCTGCAAATGTTGACTTTCCGCTGCCTGGCGGCCCCGCTATCAAAACGCCCTTGCTGCCCTTGGCCAGCATGTCCTGCAGCTTCTCATGCAGGTTGTAGTCAGACAGCTTGCACTTTACTATGGGCCTTACGGCCGTCACCTCGATGCTGTCCGAGAACGGCGGCCTTGTGATGGCCACCCTGTAATTGCCCATCTGCACGACCGTGGCGCCCATCTTGCCTATCTCAATGAAGCTTGCCGGGTCTATGCGCACCTTTGACATGATTTCATCCATGATGGACTCTATCTCGTCCTCAGCCAGCTTCCTGTCGCCTAGCTTGACAAGCCGTATCGCGCCCGGCTTGCCCTTCTTGGCTAGCGGAACGACGCCCGCCTTCAGGTGCACGCTCTGCGTATCCTTGTCGAAGAAGCTTTCTATGGCAAGCCCCTCCGTCTTGACCTTCTGCTTGAGGTAGCTGACGGAAACGCCTTCGGCCTCGCCGACCAGCGCCTGTACGTAGTCTGCAGTGAACAGTGTTGCACCCTCCCTTTCGGCCGCGTCCCTGATTATGGCGTCAATCCTGCCCTTCTTCGCGAGCTGTATCTCTTCTATGGTCGGGCGCGTGCCCGTGAACCTGACCGTGACGCCATGCTCCTTCGCGGCCTCCCTTATCCTCTTGATTTCGTCAAGCCCCTTAAAGCCGATTTCGCGCGCGCGGGATGCCTGGGCCTGAAGCTCGTCAATCACAGCCTTGGGGATTATGACTTCCTTGCCGTCCAGCTTGCCCTCACCTATAAGCGCGGACAGCTCTCCGTGTATCAGTATGGACGTGTCGGGGACTATCTTCTTGACCTCGTCCATGCCCGCCTTGTTCATCCTGTCTTTGTTCAGTTCGTGTTTTTCGTTTTTCATTCTATCAAATTCTCCTATATTTTTGTATGTGATGCCTGTCAACATCAGTTGACAGTCGCATCTTCTCCTTAATGCAAATCATAATGCGTTCTATTTGAATGTCATTCGTTTGCTTTGATTTCTAATCAACTTCCAGAATAAGCCCCATTTCAAACGTTGCATTCTGTTCGTTGCTTATAGACTTCATGGGAATCGGGGTTTATAAGCTTAGCATCCCACTAGTGGGAAACTAAAACCCCCAATGTATTTAAATACCCGCTAAACCTTTATATATGCTTATAACGGGATATGACGGAAGGGTCGTTGGATGTTAGCGGTTATTTTGGCTTGTGTCTGCTCTTATGAGAAGAGGTACCGCCAGCAGAAGGTAGCCAAATATCCCGCTTTGCACGACCCAGTTGAAACAGGACAGGAGTGATTATAAATGACGGATTTTGACGTCAAGGTTGTCAATGTGGTGGCTTTCGTCACGCTGGGCAAGCCCATACCGCTGAACAAGCTGATAGCGAACATAGAGAACGCCGAATACGAGCCCGAGCAGTTCCCTGGGCTGATTTACAGGACCACGGAGCCAAGGGCTGCGGCGCTGATATTCAGCTCAGGCAAGATTGTCTGCACGGGTGCCAAGAGCATAGAGCTGGCCCACGTAGCCATAGACAAGGTCGTGGAGAGGGTGCGCAAGGTGGGTATAGCCCTGCCCAAGAAGTATGACGTCACGGTGGAGAACATAGTGGCAAGCGCCCAGATAAACGCGAACCTCAACCTCGAGGAGATAACCTTCCTGCTGGAGAATGCCGAATACGAGCCCGAGCAGTTCCCAGGCCTTGTATATAGAATCAGCAAGCCGAGAGTAGCCTTTTTGCTGTTCTCATCGGGCAAGATTATCTGCACTGGCGCGAGGACGGTCGAGGACATCTACGCCGCGCTCGACAAGCTGAAGGAGAAGCTGCAGTCAATCGGCATCAAGGTCAAGGGCGGGAAGTAGTTTTCTTCTTCTTTTCTTTGAAGGGCTAGCGGAAACTTTATAAATGCTATTTTTGTAACTTTCAGATAGTTATATTTGCAAAACAAAGGATTGCATAAATATGATTGCCCGAGGTGTAACTTATGGTTTTTGAAAAAATATTCAGGACTGAATCGGGCTCAATATACCTCAGAGATTCAGAGACAGGTATTTGGAAAAGGGACAACAGAGGTAGCGAGAAATATTATCTCGGCTCTTTTGATGATAAAGAAGCTAGAGTTTGTGATGGCGAATATGTCAATAGAATAAAGATAAATGAATATCTTATTGGCGGTCTGTTCCCAGGGTTTGTTCCTGATTTCGTGATTGGTAACCATCCGTTGGGTTTGATTACAGAGCCAGACAACATAAAAGAGGTTTCAAACGGTATGGTTAGGGTTGGAGATATCTGTGGGATGCAGACCCATGTCGGTCACAAAATACTTGAAGTTTATAAAAAACTGCCGTCATGGGCTGAACAAAGGATTGCATAGAGAGCTATATTTTCCTGTGCTTCCTCGTGACATGCTTGTTCTGCCAGCTGTAGCGGCGCAGCTTCGCGGTGCCCGCGGGGCCGTAGCCGCAGAATGAGCATTTCTTCTTGCTCAGGTGGTAAGCATGCTTCCCGCACCTGCGGCAGCGTATATGCGTCTTCTTGTTTTTCCTGCCGAAACTAGGCGTCCCCTTCGTCATCCTGCTTCACCTAATATCAAAAAGGACAAGCGCGAATCAATGGCTCGGCGAGATATAGACTATGCTGTCGCCGCGTATGAGCACCCTACCCAGCTTTATGCTGTTCTCGCCCTGTAGCTCGGCGTCTTCAAGCGATATGTTTATGTGCGAGTCAAAGGCTTTCAGCGTGCCGGCAACGTTCTCCCCGTTCTTTATCTTCACGATTATCTTCTTTTCAATGGAACTTCCCAAAACATCCAATGGTCTTTGCATTTTTCCACTTATCCAATATGGAAATATTCCATACCCTTTGCGAGCTATGCTCGCATGGCCTGGGTTGCAAGCAACTCAGTGCCTTTGTATAGATTGAGCCAGAATGTATATAAAGCTAAAGCTTGAAAGGATGGACAAATATAACCTTTCGCAAATAATATGCATCCGTGAACCATGCACCAAGTGCATGGTATTGGCGAGGCATAGCTATGAGAATCGAATATGCATTCCATCTGCTGCATTAATGTAGTAGGATTCTCATACAATAAATAGAATCGGTTGCTGATGACATGACTGAATGGCGATTGAAGTCCGCGAGGAAGGCAACGGGCGCGCTGGCGCACAAGAGCAGCAAGAAGAAGCGCATGCAGCGCGGCAGGGAGTTTGCCGATTCCAAGGTGGGCCCGGCAAAGATGAAGCCTGTCAGAAGGCGCGGGGGGCTCGCGACAACAACCTTGCTGAGCTGCGACGTGGCCAATATACTCGATCCAAAGACAGGCAAGGTCAGGCCTGCGAAGATAATGCTCGTTTCTGACAATCCCGCTAACCCGCACTACACGAGAAGGAACATCCTAACGAGGGGCGCGATAATCAAGACTGACATGGGCTCCGCGAGGGTCACGAACAGGCCTTCAAGGGAAGGCATAGTGAACGCTGTGCTGGAAACGAAGTAGGCGTTTGCTGAAATGCATGGATTTAGGAGCCAAATCATCAGCCAAGCCGTAGTAGGGGCGCAGCCAATCCTCCTTTTGAGTTGCATGATATTTTTGCAGCAAATGCCCAATGCAACAAGATTTTGCAGGGCAGTCAAGCCGGATTCTTCAGCTCGTTGTCCGCGTCGGATGGGTCTATTATGGAAATAGGCACGACGAGCCTTTCGACGTGCCTGCCATCAACAACAACTTCAGATGTCCAATGGTAACCCTTTCCTTCTATCGTGCTCAGGTAGGGCTCCTTTATCTGGTCTGACGTGTAGGCTGAATTCTTCAGCATCAGGCTGTATGCTTCTTCCTTTGTCTTGGAAAACAGGTTGTGCCTCGGTTCAGGATAGCTGGTCGCGCCCAAGCTGGGCGTGGTGAACGTGTCGCTCTTTTCTATGAAGAAGCCGACATACATGCCTTCTTCGTTCTTCACGGGAAGCACCCAGTGCTCGAATGTCCTGTTCTCGTCAAAGACCGCGATGGGCCCGGCAAAATAACCCGCAGGGAACATGTCCCTGCCCTGCGCGCTTGCAAGCCAGGCGGTGGCCGATGCTGTCACTGCGCCAATCCTGCCTTGGACGACCTTCGGCGGCGAGCCGTCGTAAGGCGCCGTGGCGCAGCCGCTTACGAGAACCGCGGCTGCGAGCAAAAGCGGAACCGCAAGCAAGGATTTTTTCATACCAATAATTCACCCTCCCTTTAATTTAAACTTTATGAACCTTTCAGCACCCTTTCCTCGGCTATCTCCATTGCCGCCGCGCGCGGGCTTAAGCCATGCCTTGCCGCGCGCTCAAGCACTTCCTTCGCGTTCTCCTTTATCTTCTTCTCCACGAGCCTGAACATTTCCTCCTTTGAGCCGCCGCTGTATTCTACGCAAGAGGATATGACGCCGCCCGCGTTCGCGACGAAATCAGGGACGACCAGCACGCCTCTTTTATGCAGCAGTTCTTCAGTTTCAGGGTTCATGGGTATGTTTGAGCCTTCCACAATCAGCTTTGCCTTCACCTTTGAGGCATCTTCCTTCCTTATCAGGTCGGGTA
>CAZCTG010000035.1:0-8987 GCA_964501695.1 uncultured archaeon
GTCGCGGACGCGCCTATGCACGCCGCCATCGCGCTGTGCTCCGACTCCACGTGAATCAGCTCGGCGTCAACGTCCCCGTCAAAGACCATCTGCGACAGCGTCTCGCAGATTGGAGTCTGCGGGGTAATAGGATAGACCGGTATCACGTGCGGCCTGCACAGCTTGACCGCCTCTGCTGCTGCTTGGCCACCGGACATAACAACTCTGTGCTGGTTAGCCTGAATTTGTGTCCCATGACCGCGAATGCGGTCTGCAGGCTTGCTTGCCTGACCGCCGGACATGACAACTCTTTCATTTTTTTCCATTCTAAATTGTCTCCTTATTTATCCATTCAATGAAATCATTGCTGCCTTTGCTTATCACAATGAACTCTATGGCAGGCACGTCATAAGAGTGCATTGATTTCACTTCATCAATCACTCTACCTGCCAGCGCGCCTTTGGTCTTTATCATCATCAGGCACTCATCGGCTTTTTCTATCTTTCCTTTCCAGCGGAAGATTGACATCACATTAGGTATTATGTTGCAGCAGGCGGCGAGCTTCTTGTCCAGCAACGCCTTTGCTATGCTCTCAGCTTCCTTCGCGTCCTTTGTCGTTACCAGACCTGTTACAACTCTTGCCATATAATCACTTCATCCCTTCGAACCTATGCCCCAGCTTCTCGCCTATAATCTCCCCGTAGCCGCGCTTCTCAATATCCTTGTCTTCTATCCCCAGATTTTTCATGAAACCCAATATCCTGTTCCTTGTGTTTTCCTTCTCGTCAGACTCCAGCGCGACCTCAAGGAACTTGCCCAGCTCTTTTACGTCATCAAGCAGGACCTCAAAATCATCCAGCCTGCCGTAAGTCCTCTTCTTGTTTATCGTGAAAACATTGATTACGCCCATGGCCTCAAGGATTCTGCGCGCCTGCTCGTCATTGTCAATGGCGGTCTCATATTCCTTCCATACGCCCAGCATTTCGGTGAGCGCCTTCAGTGTCAACGTTTTCTTGTTCCCGCTAGTCCTTATGCGCACTATCCAGCTTCCCGTCCCTTCCGGCTTCTCGTCAAAGCCTCTGGGCTTGAAATAAACATCCTTCTGCTCGACAGTATTGCCGAAGGAAACGCCTAAGGATTCCAGCCTTTTTCTCATTGAATCCAAATCCTTCACCCTGGCTTTCAATTCGACTTCCATCAGCGGACACCTTCCTTTTTGAAATCGGCGGCATTCATGTCCGCGCGCCTTTCGATCTCGCTTGCGTAGGCCTTGAACGGGCATTCGCCCACGCAAATAAGGCAGCCCTTGCAATGCCCGTAATCGACCCTGACCTTCTTCTTTCCGCCCACGTCGACCAGCTTCAGCGCGTTGTCGGGGCAGAACTTTACGCAGATGCCGCAGCCCGTGCACTTGTCGAGGTCCACGACAGGCCTGAACGTGCGCCATTCGCCCGTCCTGTTGCCGGCAGCGTTGCCTGCCTCGGTTATTGTCGCGCCAGCATTAAGCTTTGTTCTTGGTTTGCTCATATCAACCCACCTTATTGCAGATTTTCTTCATCAGTTTCAGTCCTGCCTGTTGGACAATGATTTTTGTGCAAATGCATTGCCTTTGTCGCCAAATCATCGGCCAACTATAGCACCGAGTTTGCCGGCAACGGCTTTTCGTGCTGGCCCTTTTCCTCAAACTTTCGTTCCTTCATAAGCATCCCTCACCATCTTGCTGTTCAGCTCCCCGAGCTTTCCCGGGAACTTCTCGGCTACAGCCTTCAGCAGCGACTCCAAGCTGACGAGCTTCGTTGCCTTTGCGAACGCGCCTAATATGGCCGTGTTGACTATGTCCTTGCCTATGGTTTTGAGCGCAAGCCCTGTCGCGTCGAACGAGTATGCCTTCCTGCCCTCCACATCGCTTATGCGCCTGTCCGAGTTTATGACGACGACGGAATCCCTTTTCATGCCATCCTTGACGTCTATGCCGAGCAGCGACTGTTCCAGCACGACGAGATAGTCGGGCTCATAGACCTGCGACCTTATGGTTATCGGCCTGCCGTCAATCCTGCAGAACGCGCGCACGGGCGCGCCGCGCCTCTCGGCGCCGAACGAAGGGAAGGCCTGCACGTACTTGCCGTCGTGGCCTGCGGCGCGCGCAAGCACCTCGGCCGCCGTGACCGCGCCCTGCCCCCCTCGGCCGTGGAACCTTATCTCAATCATAAAACCCTTTTCCTGCTTTCTTGGCTCAAAAGCGTTTACGGAAAATGAACGCTCTTATAACAAGTCTTGGCTCGGATGGGATTTATAAGCGTTCCACGGGACTTTTGGGGAATGACGAAAACTGCTCCCGAAAATACGCTTTTAAAATTAACAGTCAATAACAGACTAATTGTTATGACACGGGAAAAGGAAGAGTATTTGCCATTAAATAGAGTTATATTGGATAACATATCCAGTGCTAAAAGATATACTGAGGCAAAAGGATTTGTATTGAAAAACGAAGTTCTCAGTCCGCTTTTGGTTAAGTGTTCTCAAAAAAACAGATACAGAGTTGCACAATCCGATGTTGATAAATTCAAGGCCATGATAATGGAATTCAATGATGAAAAAGTAGGCATCCCAGAAAAAAATAACCGTGTAAGGCTATCTTATCTTACTGCTGAACACAAAGGAGAAGTTGACATGAAAAAGCTGAGGTCTTATGTTTCCTCTGACGATGTTGCAAAACCGCTTTTAATTTCAGTCCAAGGTGGTTTTTGCGTGAAAAATGGTGATGTTTCCGTGGTTCGAGGTGTTATCGAAAAATATGCGGTCGAGTGCAGGATGCAAGTTCCGCCTGATGGCTGTACCAAAAATTCAAAAGAAAAAAAGGTCAAAATAACCGCAAAATCTGCATGTTCTGTTTCCGGAAACGGCTTCGTTAATGTATCCGATATTATTACTGAATATGCATCCTGCGCGCCGGGTTCTGAGAAATTTTTCGCTATAAAGATGCAATTGGCTGATGACCTAGAGGCAGAACCTTTTTTGCATGAGAAGAGAAAGGGGTACATGAAGGTGGCCGTCGGCGATGTGGAAAGGGTTGGGCAGATAATAAGCAGCTATAAAATCGATGAGTTTGATCTGGGTGATAATAGAAAAATCACAAATGTTCCAAGAGCTGGCGGCATAAGAATTAAAGATGAAACATACGTGCCGCTCAATCTTATAATCAACAACATCAAGATGTCAAGGGCCGACCTGTTGAGCTTCAGCAATGAAGAGATAGCGGCAGACCTCCTGAATCTGGGTGCTATTTCATTATTCGCAATTGAGGAAGATGAAGTGTATAAGATACCATCGAGCAAAGTGGAATATGTTGAGGAAATATTCAATCATTACAATCCGAAAAATCTGAAAAATGTTGATTTTTCCAGCCCAGTAACACTCTAATCAAAACTTGTGGCCGAGCCCCTCGAAGACCTTGCGCATCCTGATGGAGTCCCGGAACGTGACGGGGCTTTCGCTGATTATCGTGATGCCGAGCTTGCGCGCGAGTATTTCCTTCGCAAGCGGCCTGAAATCGGGCTTGTGGTCCATGACAAGGTGGTTGAGCTCGCCCTTTGCCGAGAAGTTTATGTTCGAGAAATGCGCGTGGATATGCACCAGTTTGAGCTGTTTCAGCTTGTCCAGCACCTCGGCATAGTCTATACTGCCGTAGTTGCGCGCGTAGATGTGCGCGAAGTCCACGCACAGCGAGCAGCCCGTTTCCTTCGCAAGCCTTATGGTTTCGTCAAGCGAGCCAAACGCGCTGTGCTTGCCCGTGGTTTCAGGCGCGAGCTGCACGTTGTTCCATTTGTTCTTCCTTATTTTTTCCAGCATCTCTGCAATCGCGTCTTTTGTAATCTGGAATACCTTCTCCTTGTCCATGTCCCCGAAATAGGCGGGATGGAACACGACATGCCCCCCGCCCATGTGGTGCATGCGCTCGCAGCTGTCCATTATTCTACGCTTGCTTTCGCCGCGCTTCTTCATCTCCTTCGAGGCGAGGTTGATGTAATAGGGCGCGTGCACGCTCAGCGACACGCCCTGCTTCTTCGCCTCCGCGCCTATCTGCTTCGCGAGCGCGGTGCCCATCGAAACGCCACGCACAAACTCGACTTCCAATGCCTGAAGCCCGAGCTGCGGCAGCTTCTGCACGCCTTCCAGCGTGGAATCCGAATAGCCGCCCGAGCCTGCGGGGCCGAGAAAGATTTTGGCCATATTATTTAATTGATGCCCGTAATTATAATGCTATGAAGCGGCGAAACAAGGCCGTCAAGTTCCTCGTCATAGGCGACCCGCATGGCTCCAGGAAGCTTCTGAAGCTGGATTTGCGGGGCTATGACGCGGCCATAATCACGGGAGACATGGGAAGGTCTGACGTGATGCGCAAGCTGGCCTGGGGCAGGCTAAAGGGCACCAAAGGCAATGTGCGCGAAATGTATTCCGAATACGTCGGCAGCGCCCTGCCCGTGCTGAGGCACCTCTCAGGCATCCCCTGCTTCTGCGTAAAGGGCAACGCGGAAGTGCAGGACAGCGACATAAGGGAAGCCAACAGGAAATACGGGTTCAAGATACCTCTTTTCGAGCAGGAGGCCGCGAAGATGAAGAACATCGTGTTCCTAGAGCATGCCGTCGCAAAATTCAAGGGCGTGACCATAGCAGGCATAGGCCACTTCCTGGAAACGAAGTGGGTGGAAGAATTCTCGGACGGGACAATGGAAAAGATGATTCTGGCTGCAATAGAGGAGGAGCTGGCGAGGATTTTCTTCAGCAGCATAGGCAGGGTCGACATACTCGTGTCCCACCAGCCGCCTTACGGCATACTTGACAGGATCGGCCCAGCTCACGCGCCGCCGAAGGGCTGGAAGGGCAAGCATGCGGGCAGCAGGCAGCTTCTGGAATACATAGAGAAATCCCATCCAAGCTATGTGGTATGCGGGCACATCCACGAGGGGAAGGGCATAAAGAAGGTCGGGAAAACTACGGTAATCAATGCTGGCTGTTGTGGTGCGTGGCGGGCACTGGTTGTGAAGAAGTAGGCTGATTGTTGGGCTGGGGCGGCTGGCTGACTGCATGGACGTCGCTGTTCGCAACAAAATTGTTGGGCTGCGCATGCGCGTCGCATACCTCCTCGAGAAACACGGCAACGGCTATGACCGTTGTCCAGAGACCGTCCTTGTTTCCTTGAGCCGACTGGGTTACGTTGGTTGTCCTGACCACCTTGCCGCTCATCTTCCATTCCTGCTCCCTTTCATCCCATGCCTTGTCCGAATCAAAGGGAAGGCCGAGCGTTGTGGCGAGCATGGTTGCGGCGAGGTCTTCCGCATAGTCGCCTGTTTTCTTGGCGGTTTCGCCGAATGCATGGTGTTCGGAAAGGTAACCATAGTTGTTCCTGTCCGTGGGCACGGCGAGCCCGACTGATGCGGAAATAAGCCTGTTGGGCTCGTTGGTCGAGTTCCTCGCCATCACGCAGAACGTTATCTCGCCCGGCTTCAGCTCCTTGACCCCGTGCTCCCTGGATATTATCCTGCAGTGGGGCGGGAGTATGCTCGAGACCATCACCATGTTGCACTTCTCAATGCTGGCGTCGCGCAGCGCCAGCTCGAACGACTGCAGGTGGTCCTTGTGGACGCCGACTCCCTTGGTGAAGAACATCTTCTTTGGTATCATTTTTTCAAAAGAATCCTTTCTATACGAGCATGAACTTCAGCGCCATCTCAAGCGCTATTATGCCGATGCAGAAGGCCACGACGTGCTCGGGCTTGAACTTTATGGCCTCCTGTTCCTCGTCGAAATACCTTATCAGTCCCGCCGTGCTCTGCGGCATCGAGTATTTTTCCTTGGCCATAAGCCCAACAAATATTATTGTAATATGGGCTTAAAAGTTTGAGGCCTCACAAAATGCCGTCTGCAAAGTACTCGCCTATTAGCCCACAGGAAGATTCCTCTATGAAGAGTTTGCCTTTTTCTATTGCGCGCTCGTCAAAATCATATTTCTTTTTCAGCCGGTTTAGTCCCATGTGCCTTACGCCGGATTTGGACGGCTGGACTTCTTTATAAGCATCCCACAGGACTACGTAGATATCCCTGTGATTGACCGCGTCCTCGGATATTTCCGGTGTTTCAGATACAGGACATTCAGTCTGGCCAATCAGGAAAATCCAGAATAGGCCGATTCCTTTGGATTTCCCTGCCTTCTTATATCTCATTATCTGTTCACGATGCAGCTCCCACCATGCAGAATCCGAGAAAAATCTTCTTCTTTTCCTATTTTTCTGGTTTCTTGGGTAAATCCTTGATTTCATCTCAAGCATGAACCTCGGCCTTGAACCGTCCCTCTCAACCGTGAAAAGGTCCGGGCTTATGCCATCCAGCTGCAAGTCCGGATGGATTTCACGGCTGAGCCTGAACTGCCCGCAAAGGTAATCAAAATGCACCTTTTCTATGGCTGTTTTTGCGTATTGCACCTCATCCATGGAAGAGATTAGAAGAAAGAAATATTAGATGGTGTGCCGCACATAGTGTGTAAAACCTATTGCTGGGTTTTACACATATGTGTGGAACTATGATTGTGGTGTGCCGCACATAGAGTGAGAATCGTCTGCGATTCTCACTTATACGTGGGTCTAAGAGATTGGTGTCCCACGTATAGCCTGTTTTATGTTAGCGAAGCGGTCGCCCGCTAGTCGCTTGATAGCATTTGTCTAAGCGCTACTGAACTGCCGCGGTTCCAAGACCCGCGGAAATTTTTCGTTTGCACCCCGCATCGCAGACTATTTCATCCGAACAACGCTTCCACGCTCACCATAGCCTGCGTTTTAGACGCTGGCTTCTGAATCCCAGCTCGGCATTGTCGGTGCATTTCTGTTATCTGCGGATGCCTCTCGGCATCTGCAATTCCTTGCAGTACGTTGCAATTGGCTTCTTGCCTTAAGCGAAGCTCAAGGCTCGGCCTTTGCGGGTGAACAGAGCTTCCTCAAACCCTTTTGGCAACGCACTTGTTCACAAAAGCGTTTACGGAAAATAACGTTCGCTTTTCCGTGGACGCTTTTTTCGACAAGCGCAATGAAAAAGGGTCCGACGCTATCTGCGCGGCTCACCTGATAAGAAGGATGCTTCGGCGGCTTATAAAGGTTGTGAACCTGAACTCCGCGCCCTGGCCCTGCGCATGACTGCATGCTCAAGTCCGCCGCTTCTCCAGCAGCTTCCTTATTTTGATTAATTCCTTAAGAACCGAAAAGTCCTCGGACTCGTAGGACTCGACGGCAACGGGCTTGCTTCCCCTGACAAAACGCATTATGCCTTCCCTGAGCGTTTCCGGGTCGCTTATGCCGTCGAGGTGTATCTCGGCAGACCTGCCCGACGGGGCCGAGTAGCCGGCCGTCTGTATCTTGAGCGAAGCTATGCCGAACTTCCTGGATATGGGGCCCTGCGAGATGTCTATGTTGGTTATCCTGTTGTAGGGCACTATCCCTGTCATCTTGAACCAGACACCCCTCCTCCATGTAATCTCCGTGGATGTCAGCCTGTAAGTTATGGTGTCGTAATATTTCGGAATCCAATAAAGGGCAATGATTATGGCAGCCAGGATTGGCGCTGCAATAATGAACGACACGAACGGCGGCGCGAGGACGAAGACAGGCACCATCCATGAGAGAAAACCGAATATTATGACAAGGGCGGCATCCACATAGTACAGGCCCTTGAGTCTGGGAGAAGGTCTGAATTCCTGGTTTAATCCTATCTTTGTTCTCATGCATTCTTTTTGTTTTGCTTGCCTAAAAATGCGCTTGTATGCTGGCACTTGCAAAAAAGACAGCACACGAGAATATAGAAATGCAGCCGCTTATGCCTGCCGGCTGCTTCCAAGCTTCTTTGTTTTCATTACTTTGAATATATCGAAAACTACGACAACAGACAGGGACACGACCAGCGCCATGGCCCAGTACAGGGGGACTATGGGCACGGTTTCAAAGAGTAGGTTAAATGGCGTGTAAATTATGGCAATTGTCGCCAGGACCGACGCCACCGAGGCGTAGACCAGATACTTGTTCGCCAGCAGGGGCAGCCTGTGGACAGGATACCGCAGCGACCTGAAGTTGAATGCGTTGACGATTTCGAACAGTATGAGTGTCACCATGGCCGCCGTCCTGGACACGGCGAGTCCCTGGCCAAGCACGTTGAGCATCAGGTAGAACACGCCAAGCGTGCCGACTGCCATGACCGTTCCCGCCAAGCAAAGCATGCCAACAAGGCGTCTGTTCAATATGTTTGACTTCTTCCTGGGCCTCGCCCGCATCACGTCGCGTGAAGGCGGGTTGAAACCCAGCGTGATTGCCGGCAGGTCATCCGTGACCATGTTCATGAAAAGAATCTGCAACGCCAGCAGGGGAAGCGGCAAGCCGATGAGTATGCCGAGGGCTATGGCCATGAGCTCCGCGCAATTGCAGGAGAGCTGGTAGGTAACGAATTTCCTGATGTTGTTGAATATGGTCCTGCCCTCGCGCACCGCAGAGACTATGGTGTAGAAGTTGTCATCCTTGAGCACCATGTCGGCGGCTTCCCTCGAGACATCGGTGCCCTTCCTGCCCATGGCGACACCTATGTGCGCCTCCTTCAATGCAGGGGCGTCGTTGACCCCGTCGCCCGTCATGGTCACTATCTCGCCGTTCTGCTTAAGCGCCTTCACTATCCTCAGCTTGTGCTCGGGTCTCACCCTCGAAAATATCGACACCCCGGCTATCATGCTTGCCAACTCCTGGTCGGTCATCCCGTCAAGCTCCTCGCTGTCAAGGACATTCCCCACCAATCCTATCTCCCTTGATATGGCGATTGCGGTCTCCCTGTTGTCGCCGGTTATCATCTTGGTCGCTATGCCCGCAGTCTTGCAGAGCTTTACGGCTTCCTTGACATCATTCCTTGGCGGATCTTCCATGGCGACAAGCCCGAGAAAGACAAGCCTTTCCTCGAGCCCCAGCTTTCTGGAAGGGCCGGCC
>CAZCTG010000036.1:0-8415 GCA_964501695.1 uncultured archaeon
TCATCTCCTCGGGAATGAGCACAAGGCTGAAGTGCGTCCTCTTGGGGTTCGAAAGCAACTCCTTCGCGGTCTTTATGCGCTGCTTCATCCCTTCCAGCTGCTCGGCTCCCAGATTCTCCGGCTGTCTGTCCTTGCTGCCGAAGGGCAGCAGCTTCCCGACCAATCCTGCGATGCCCGCGAATTGCATCCTGATTTTTATCATCTTGCCCACCCAGCTGTCGAGCACGTCGGGCAGCGAAAGGAAGCGCAGCGCGTGCCCTGTCGGAGCGGTGTCGAAAACTATCACGTCATACTCGTCGGAACCCATGAACTTGAGGAACTTGTCGAAAGCCGCTATCTCGTCCATGCCGGGCGTCATGCCCGCGATGTCGAACGTGTCGCCCAGGCCCATCGGGCCCAAGAAGCTGTTTTCAATCTTAGGCATGAACTTTTCCTTGTATTCCTGCATGGCCTTCGCGGGGTCTATCTCAAGGCCGTAGAGGTTCGTGCCGAGCTGCTTCACCTCGCCGCCTATCTTCTCCTCGAAAGAGTCCGACAGCGAGTGCGCGGGGTCTATGGAAACGATGAGCGTCTTCTTTCCCTGCTTCGAAAACCAGAGGGCTGTGGCCGACGCGACCGATGTCTTGCCCACGCCGCCCTTGCCGCAGAAAAAATAAAACTGCGTCTGCTTCTTTCCCTTCATAAGCAGAGTGGGGGATGCTCAGCCATGCTGGGCATGTCCTCACCCAGCAAGGCGGTTGAACCCCCTTACCTCCCTCTGCAGGGGAGTGCGTGACCGTTCCGCCAACTCTGCAAGTGCAATGCGGTTGGTGACTGAGAATTCCTTCTCAGGCTTGCCAACTCTGCAACATTAGAAATTACAAGCATGGATTTATGAATGACATTCAAAATCTGGCGGAAAACAAGCCAAGCAAGAGCAATTGCAATGATGTTGGAACCTAACACGGTGATTTACTGGCTGCGAGTTTCAATATAATGTTCATATATTTTGAAACTCGCTATAAGCTTATAAACCCCATGCTGTATATTGGTTTATGGCCAAAAGCATGATGTATTGGGCATCACGGCTGTTGGTGATTTATGGGCAAGCAGAAATTTCCTGAGGCTGAAAACAGGCTCTTCCTGCGCGTCTTCGTATGCATGAAATGCGGCGCGAAGATGAGGGCCGACTTCTCCAAGATAAGGGCGGGGAAGGTAAGGTGCAGGAAATGCAAGGCCAAGCAGCTGAGGGCCATTCACAAGGAGAGGAAAGTTTAATATAATTTAAACCACCGCATTAACAAGGTAAAACGCCGCACACACCAATCTCATAAAGCGGCTAGCTGGTCAAGCGGTTCGTCTGTCAAGCGAGTTCGGCAACAAAATCGGAGTGAAGGGATATGTCAGGAAAGCACTACAAGAGGGGCTGGGGGCACACCAAAACCAGGGGCAGGGAGAACACTGTACGCTGCGGATTCTGCGGGAAGCTTGTCCCCAGATACAAGACCTTTCCCATAGTAAAGGGAATCAGGATAAACGACCCCATGCTCAGGGGCATGCCTGGCTGGGGCAGGCACGGCTTCTCCATGATGCAGAGCAAGATATACGCATGCCCTGCCTGCGCGAGGCACAGGAGCATCGTCAGGAAGAAGTAATTTGGCTCTGAACGGATATGTTGGTATCAAATGCGCAATTCCAACTTTTTTAACAGCGCAGACAAATACAATAGCATGATGGGGATTTACAAGTTCTACAGGAGGTTTTCCGTGGCCGTTTTCGGCAATCTGTATGAAAGATACGCGTCTTATTTCGCCTCGGTAAAACCGCACCTGATGAGCATAAATGCGGAGGTGCCGCTCAAGACATGGATATGCATGATTTTCATGGCGAGCGTGTTGGCATTTTTCGGCTCTATGGCCGCTGCAGCGCTGGTCTGCCTCCTTCTCTCGCTTGACCTGATGCTTTCTGTGGTCATAATAACGCTGATGCCAGTCCTTGTCGCGGCGGTGGTGTTCTTCGTCTTTTACGTATACCCTATCCAGAAGTCAACGAACATCAAGAATTCCATAGAGACAGACCTGCCATTCGCGCTCGCGCACATGAACGCCATAGTGTCCTCGGGGATACCGCCGGAATTCATGTTTGATATGCTCACGGACTACAAGGAGTACGGCTCCATCGCGGAGCAAGCGAAGCTCATAGTGAGGAACATAAGGACGTTCGGCATGAGTTCCACGAACGCGATAAACGAGGTAGCCAAGAGGACACCCTCCGACATGTTCAAGCAGGTGCTGGGTGGTATGACGCAGACCATAGAGAAGGGTGGGAACCTCGTCGAGTTCATAAGCCAGATGTCGGACAAGGCCATGTTCGACTACAGGATACGCAGGGAAAAATACCTCAAGACGCTCTCGACTTACGCGGACATCTACACCGCGCTGCTCGTGGCCGCGCCGCTCATGATGCTTTCGGTGCTGGGGATAATGAGCCTCATCGGTGGCACCGTTCTGGGACTAACCATAGATGACCTCATACTGCTGATGACATGGCTCGTCCTGCCGGCGCTGAACATCAGCTTCCTCGCCTTCGTGCACATCACGTATCCGGGGGTGTGATATGGGCAGTTTCATAGAACTCAACGATACTTTGCAGATAACCACGGAGCAAGGCTTCCCGGAAGAGTTGGATTTATCGGTACATATCAAGAAACCCATCAGAGCCGAAGAACTGAAGGGCAGGATATTTAAATTTCGTGGAAAGCCGGGCGCAAGGGTATACCATGTTGCGCCCAACAGGTGCTTCCTCGTGCATAACATAGACGGCAAATGGCTTTACTGGGGCAAGATTGTGATGTTGGAGCAAACCATAAGCGGCGAAAGCAAAAACCAGATGACATCAGGTAAATACAGGATTATTGAGATTTACGAGCTTGAATACCAGAAACAGATAACGAAACACGAATCGCCGAAAGGTCTTAGCTATTTCTAGTCCCCGACGACCTTCAGCCCTGTCACGGATTCCCAGGCCTTGTCGGCTTGTACCTTGACCTTTTCCTCGTGGGGCGCCGTATCCTTCTCGACCCACTGCATGAGCGTTTCCGTGTCGTTGTAGTAGAGGTTTATTATCTTGCAGACGTCGCCGAACTGCACCATATTGTGGCGCTGCATCCACTCAAGGACGCGCTTCCTCTTGTCTATCTCCTCCATCAGCTTGGGGTAGGGGATGCCCTTCTCGAACGAAATCCTGCGCAATATCTCGGACCCGCCGGTGTTTTCGTTGTATTTGTCCTGCGACGGCACCCAGCCGAATGTCTTGACCGTGTGAACGCCGCCTGTCCTGAGGTCGACGCTCTGTATCTCCTCTATCTCCTTGACGCGGCGGGCAGACCTCCCCTTCTCGCTGGCGTTGGTCATCACTATTATGACGTCAAGGGCTTCCAGCAGCGAGGGCGAAAGCTCTATGGGCGGCGTTTCCAGCCTCTTGACGACGTCGTCGACCGAGCCCGCGTGTATGGTGCCCAGCGACGGGTGGCCTGAGCTCATGCCCTGGAACATGACGTATGCCTCCTTGCCCCTGACCTCGCCGACTATCACGTAGTCGGGGTTCTGCCTGAAGCTCTCCCTCAGCAGGTCGAACAGGTCTATCTCGCCGTACCTCTTGCCCGTGACTTCGGGTATGCCGAAGCCGACCCTGGTCACCGACGGCGCCCAGTTGGCGTGGGGTATGTTTATCTCCCGCGTGTCCTCGATGCTGATTATCTTGTCCTCGGGGTGGATGAACATGCTCAGCACGTTGAGCATGCTCGTCTTTCCTGTCGATACGCCGCCGCATATCAGCATGGAGGCGTCGTACTGCAGCAGCAGCCAGAGGTATGCAAGCATAGACGAAGACGCCGTGCCGAGGTTGATCATGTCCACGGGCGAGAACGGATTCGACCTGAACTTCCTTATGGAGAACGTCGGGCCCTTCGTCGACACGTCCTTTGCCAGCGACGCCTGCACCCTAGAGCCGTCCGGAAGGGAGCCGTCCAGCAGAGGCTTGGCATAGGATATGTACCTCCCGCAGCGCTCGGAAATCTTGACGACGAAGTCGCTTAACTCCTCGAAGTCCCTGTATATTATGTTGGTTTCCATGGAGCCGTATTTCCTGTGTATTATGTATATTGAGGTGTCCGTGCCCGTGCATCCTATGTCCTCGATGTAAGGGTCGTGCATCATCGCCTCTATCCGGTTCAGCCCGGCGAAGTCCCTTATTACATAATACATCATCCTGATGTACCTGTCCGGGGGAATCCTCAGCCCGGTTTCATTCATTATCTGGCTTATTTTCTTCTGGAGATAAGCGGCCAGTTCTTGCCTGTCCTTGATGGCTGACATCTTCACGTCTATTATCTCGGTGAGCGAATCCTCTATCTTCTTCAGGAGCTTGTTGTCCTCGTCGGACATCTCGGGCTCTATGACGCTGTACTTCAGCGTCTTGTTCTCGTCATCCCATTTTACGCGGGCGCTGGCAAAGGGCTCTATCAGCGGGTAGGTGAAGTCTATCTTCGTCGCGTCCTTGAAGCTAGGCAAGGCTATTATGTGCAACGGCTCGCGGAATGCTACTTTGGGGTAGACGACCTCTTTCTTGGCCTCTTCTATCTTTTTCCTGAGGGCGCCCCTTATGCTCGGGAGGCTGACCATAGAATAATATTGGCACTTTTTGTTATAATAAGATTTTGTTCTGCTGACATTCTCGGCCGAGGCTGGTTACAACTAGCCTTCATTTCCTCCTGACGTACGCCTCTTCGCCGGAGCTGACGACGACGCCGCTCCTGCCGTCTATGACGTACGGGTGCAGCCTTTCCGAATGCTCCGAGCCCCTCAGCTTCCATACCTGTACGGCGCGGTTGAACACGGACTCTATGCGCTCGTAATAAAGGACGACCACGCTGTCGGCAACGAACTCCTCGACGCCGTATCTCGAAAGCCTAGGCTCTGTGCCGTGCACTATCTCCGAGACTATCAGCGACGTGCAGTTGAGCTTTCTGAGCAGCAGGGAGAGGTTATATATCATGCGGCGCAGCTCGGACTTGTCCCTGACATAGAGGCCCAGTGCAGATATGGAGTCCACGACCACGCGGGTGGCGCCCGTTTCCCTTATGGTGGAGTCCAGTATGTTGAAAATCTCGTCAATTCTGAAGGGGTCGTATTTGATGAACGCGAACTTGCCCGCCTTTTCCAGCTCGCCGATGTCCCAGCCGAACTCCCTCATGTTCTCCCTTATGGTTTCGGCGGGCTCCTCGAAGCTCAGGTAAACGCCCGCCTCGCCGTATTTCTTCGCGCCATTCCACAGGAACTGGCTGCACATTATCGTCTTCCCCGTGCCGCTTGTGCCCGTGACCAGCATGAGGTGGTTCCTCGGTATGCCTCCGCCGAGGATGTCGTCAAGCCCTGCTATTCCTGTTTTCGCCCTTTCCATGAGGACCCCTCCTCATGTCTTTCAGGATTAACCTTCAGCCCCATAAGAATGCCTATATAATATAATCGGCAACTGTATTAAATAAGCTCGGCTGGCTTGTCACAGACAGACGTCAATCTGTCAACTGGAGCATTGCTGACAACCAATGACG
Source organism: uncultured archaeon (assembly GCA_964501695.1). Taxonomy (GTDB): domain Archaea; phylum Aenigmatarchaeota; class Aenigmatarchaeia; order QMZP01; family QMZP01; genus VGIZ01. Next base: position 5,591 of record CAZCTG010000036.1, read on the forward strand.
CGGAATAAGCTGAAGTGGGATGATATTGTGGCAAATGACGAGGCTACAACGAAAAGGCTGAAGCTCCTCATAGAGGAGCTGGAGAAGATAAGGGGAAGGCACACGGAGCTCGTGTCAGTTTACGTGCCGCAGGGCTTCAACCTCAACAAGGTCGTGGAGCAGCTCAGGAACGAGCAGGGCACGGCGTCGAACATAAAGTCCAAGGCCGTGCGCAAGAACGTGCTGTCCGCGCTGGAAAGGATACTGCAGCACCTCAAGCTGTACAAGCAGACCCCGGGGAACGGGCTTGTCGTGTTCAGCGGCAACATTTCCGAGAAGGAAGGCGTTGACGACATAGAGATATGGGCCATAGAGCCGCCGCAGCCGGTAAGGAACAGGCTCTACTGGTGCGGCCAGAACTTCATTCTAGACCCCCTCAAGGAGATGGTGCGCGAGACGGAAGTTTACGGCCTGATTCTCATAGAGGCCTCGGAGGCCGACGTGGGTGTGCTGAGCGGGAAGAGGATAACGTCGCTCAAGCACATGGGCTCGCTGGTGCCGAACAAGTTCAAGACAGGCGGCTGGTCGCAAGCAAGATTCCAAAGAGTGAGGGAGGGTTTGCTGGAGGACTTCATGAAGAAGGTCGGCGGCGTGGCCAACGCGCAGTTCAAGGACATGAAGGACCTGAAGGGCGTCATAATAGGAGGCGGCGGGCCGACCAAGGAGCAGTTCGCCTCGGGCGACTACCTCGACTACAGGGTGAAGAACGCCGTCCTTGGAATTGTCAACACGTCATACATGGGCATGCCGGGACTGCAGGAGGCTGTGGACAAGTCAGAGGACATGATGAAGCAGGCGGCGATAGTCAAGGAGAAGCAGCTGCTCGAACGGTTTTTCGGCGAGTTCGCGAAGGACAGCGGTCTCGCCATCTATGGCCTGAAGGAGGTCGCGCAGGCGCTGAAGTCGGGCGTCGTGGAAATATTGGTAATCTCCGAGTCGTTTGACTGGGAAAATGTCAGTTATCAATGCAGCAAGTGCAATTACAAGGAAACAAAACTCATGCGCAAGAGCGAATCCCTGTCGCTGAAGTGTTCCAAGTGCGGCGCGAACGCCAACGTGACCGAGGAAACGTCAGTTCTGGACGAACTCCTTAAGCTCGCCGAATCCGCGAACAGCTCGATAGAATACGTTTCGGTCGACACCCCCAAGGGCGAGCAGCTCAAGGAGCTCGGCGGCATCGCAGCCATTTTAAGGTACAGGGGCTGAGCGCGAGAAGCGCGCCAACAATGTCAAGAAAGCCTTAAATAATTTTCTGCCAAGAAGGTTCATGGCTAAATTTGCGGATATAATAAGACCGGAAACGAAGCGGATAGTTGCTGCTTCTTGCTGGTATACGGGTGCATTTAGCACAAATTTTGAAAGCCCCTATTCGCTCAGAAGTGGACTTAAAAGCCCGATTTACATAAGCACGGAGCAGATGCTTAATGATCCGATTGTAACTGATGTTGCAATGGCGCTTGCAAGTGCATCTCTGGAAGGCATAAATTTTGATGTTGTTGCGGGCGGCGAGGTGAGAGGAGCGTTGTTTGGTAAGGATTTGGCAAGAGCGGTGAGAAAACCATTCGCCCTAATAAGAAAAAAACCAAAAGATTATGGAGCAGGCACCCAGAAACCTAAACTTATTGACTGCATAGACCCTGAGAAATTCGCGGGCAAGCCGTATCTTCTTACAGAGGACCTCATCACAGATGGGGGCAGCAAGGCTGATTTTATTGATGTAATAAGAAAAGCCGGCGGTGTTGTTGAAGATTGCCTTGTTTTTGTTGACAGACAGCAGGGCGGGAAGGTGGGGTTGGAACAGCTTGGTGTAAAGTTGTATGCAATGACAGACCTTGACACAATAATTTTTGTAGGCAAAGATATTGGAAAGCTCAATGAAGAACAATTCAAGTCAATCGAACTATACAGGGACGATCCAGAGGCGTGGAGCAATAAATTTTTAGCGAATACAACATCCAAATAATTAATATGTGATTTATATGGCTAACGTCGCGGACAGGCTGATCAGAGCAATAGAGGAAAAGAAAAGCACTGTTTGCTTGGGCTTGGATCCTACTATAAGCAATATACCTGAGCACATAAGAAAACGAGCTTTAAGGGAGCACGGTGACGGACCTGAGGCTGTTGCTTCTGCTTTTGTGGATTTTAATACCCAGATTATTGACAAAACCTATGACATAGTCGTTGCGTTCAAGCCGCAGTCTGCTTTCTATGAGCCATATGGTGAAGCAGGGCAGCGCGCGCTTCAAAGGACAGTGGACTATGCAAAATCCAGAAGTGTTGTTGTAATATGTGACGCAAAGAGGAATGACATAGGTTCTACAGCTGAATTATATGCCAATAGTTTCATCGGTGATGCTGAACTTATAGGAGGCAGGGGACCTGCCCTTGGCGTAAATATGGTTACCGTAAATCCATACATAGGTGAAGACACAATCAAGCCATTCCTGAAATACTGCAAAGAAAAAGGCATATTTGCCCTGTGCAGGACATCAAATCCATCAGCAAAGCAGATACAGGATAGGCTTGTTAATCTGGATGAAGATGAGATTGATTGGTTCAGGCATATGCTTGAAGATAGCGAACTTTCTTTGTTGGATCTGCCTGTTCTCAAGGAAAAGAAAGGAAAATACACAGAAACTGAATTGAAGGGTTTGGCACCGCTTTATGCAATTGTGGCGAAGCTCATAGACGAGTGGGGCGCCGATTATGAAGGCGAGTATGGTTACTCCTCGGTAGGAGCCGTTACCGGCGCCACATATCCTGAAGAGGCCAAAGTACTTAGA
>CAZCTG010000037.1:0-8345 GCA_964501695.1 uncultured archaeon
GGCTGGCAGAGCTTATGAAGCACGTGAAAAGGTTTTCTGAAGATGACATTGAACTTCTGAAGCTGGGCAGGCACTTCTGGATTGGCAGGGCGCTGGTCGTTGTGGGGAGGAATCATGCCGAAAACCTCAGAATCCAGGATTTGGCTCGCAGGATGAAGCTGCCTAGGCTTGAGGTAGATGATGCCATGGGGCCGACCACGGTGATAATGCAGGTTAATCCCGCCGCTTCACCAAGAGAGCAAAAGGCGTCCGTTGCCAAAGGGGGGGCGAAGTTATCAAAAGCAGCATTAAGCGCCGCTGCCATGCTGACCGCCCGCTACTCGGACGCGCCAAAGGGCGTCAAATGCCTCGTGTGTGTGAAAAGTGGGAAATATATGTCACGCATGGAGGTCATAACGCCGCAGGATACTGGTTTTCTCGGAAAAAGGCCGCCAGAAACAAAGGTTTTAAGCCGCAAAGCCTAAAATCTGAGCATATGAAAAAACCCAAGAAAAAAACCAGAAAACCAAAGGCGTCGAACAAGAAGGCAAAGCGCAAAATTAAGCCCAAGCCGAAGCACGCTTCTAAGCACAAAGCCATGAAGAAGTCCAAATCCAAACGAAAACCTGTGCCGGGCAAAGGGCATAAAAAGAGCCCGTCGCCAAAGGCAGCGCGCAAATCCGACTACATGCCGAAGGTAGACTCTATAATAGAGGACATAGCCGCGCTCAGGATACAGGGAGCCAAGGACATCGCGCTCGCGGGCATAAAATGCATAAAAATCGTCGCCACGGACAGCGCGGCCACGAAGACCGATGATTTCGTGGATGAGCTGAGGAAGGTGGCCGAAAAGGCGTCCGCCGCAAGGCCGACCGAGCCCGCGCTCAGGAATGCGGTAGGCATAATCCTCCAGAAGGTTGACAGGTACGAGCTCAGGCGCATACAGAACATAAAGAAATACGCGGCAATGGCATGCGACAGGCTCAGCAAGGACATCGAGGCCATGGTGGCGAAGATGGCGTCAATCGGCGCAGGCAACATAAGCGAAGGCAACACCATACTGACGCACTGCCATTCGAGCCATGTCATTGCAATATTAAAGGAGGCCAGGGCGCAGAAAAAGAATTTCAGGGTCATAGTCACGGAAACCGAGCCGCTCAGGCAGGGCATAACGACCGCGAAGGAGCTGCTCGAGGCGAGGATACCCGTCACATATTGCGTGGATTCCGCGGTGGGCGCCGTGATGAAAAGAGTTGACAGGGTGCTCGTAGGATGCGACGCCATACTTGCGGACGGCTCGATAGTGAACAAGATAGGCACGCTGCCCATCGCCATAGTAGCCGCAAAATTCAACGTCCCGTTCTTCGTCGCGGGAGAGAGCATCAAGTTCGACGGCCAGACCGTGATAGGCAGGCCGGAGCCGCTGGAGACGAGGAGCCCGGCTGAAATCGCGCAGTACAGCGAGCTCAGGGGCGTGGAAATCATAAACCCCGCCTTCGACATCGTGCCCGCGGACCTCGTGACCGCTCTGATAACCGAGCTGGGCGTCATGAAGCCCGAGCTGCTCAGGCATGAACTTGGTTTCTGATTTCTCTCAGGATTTCAGCTGTAACTTTTTTTGCGGATTTTCCATTAATATCTATTACTATCCCATAATCCCATCTTGAGACAAGCGCATGGACCTGTCTGATGTTCCTTTTCCCAATTTTACCCTCGCTCCTCTCAGAATCCCTTGATAAACAATCATCCACCTTGGACTTCAGCGTAAAGACCTTAACAGGGAATTCTGACGCTCTTATGAGTTCCCTGAGGTGATTTTTGTGATAGAAGTTGCCATCAATAATAACATTTCTGCCTTTAGTCATCAGCACATTCATTCTTGGTATGATAAGCCCATTGGCCTTCAGGAAATTTTCCTCCTTTATACAGATACCTTCGATTTGATCCAAGCCGTTCTCATGCAAGACATCATCTAGAGAGATGTATTCGGCTCCCAGATTCTTGGCTAACAACTTCGCTATTGTGGTCTTACCTGAGCCTGCCGGGCCTCTTATGATTATGCAATGCGCCATAGAAATGGTTGGATCCTTGCTTAAAATGCATTTATTTCTTGGTCTTCTATCTCTAGGATGAGGGTCGCAATAGGCGCGGACCACGCGGGGTTCGCGCTCAAGGAGAAGCTGAAGGAGCATCTTCAGGCAAGAGGCCATCATGTGCTTGACGCGGGCAACGACAGGCTCAATCCGCGCGACGACTTCACCGATTACTCGCACGGCGTGGCGTCAGCAGTGAGACATTTCCTGTGCGACAGGGGCATAATCATATGCTCCACGGGCGCGGGCACGTGCATGGTCGCGAACAAGCACCATGGTATAAGGGCGGCCGAATGCGCCTGCGTGGATGACGTGCGCCAGGGCCGAGAACATCTGGACATGAACGTCATGACCATGGGTGGCATCAAGGTGCCTCACGAGGTCGCGGCCGAGATGGCGGACGCCTTCCTGTCCACCAGGGCGCGCGGCGGCAGGTACGCGCGCAGGAGGGAGAAGCTGGAGCCCAGCGGAATGCACAAAAACTAACTTCGTTGATTTCTCTTGGCTGATGATTTGGCTTCAAAAGCAATGCATTGGAGGAAAAAAATCATAGCCCCAATGGATTGGAAAGAACTGAAAAGTTTTCTTGGCGAGATTGGCAATAGAGCCAAAACCAGAGCGCGATGTAGTTTAAATTCCTCGTTCTGTATTATACTATTATGTATTCAGCCACGCTGGAGAAGCTGCTGAAGTCGAAGGGCGTGTCCGTGGGCGACCGCGTTTCGGTCAAATCGGGGAGCAAAAGTTTTGAAGGCATACTCATGCCGCAGACAGGCGCGGGAGATCCTAACAAGCTAATCATCAAGCTGGACAGCGGCTACAACATAGGCATCTCCGTAGACGGCCTCGAAAGGGCTGCTGCGGCGAAGCGCGCCATAACGCCCGCGCCGAAACTGAGGTTTGACCCCGCAAAGCCCGCGATATCCATAATCTCGACAGGGGGAACGATAGCATCAAAGGTGGACTACTCGACGGGAGGCGTCTCGACGGTCGAGAAGCCCGAAGAGCTGCTGCAGAACGTACCTGAGCTCGCCGATGTCGTCAACGTGAGGGTGTTCAGCAGGCCATTCGCCAAGATGTCTGAGGACATGAACTACATCGACTGGATTGGCATAGCGAAGGAGGCGGCGAACAAGCTGAACTCAGGCGATCGCGGGGTGATAGTGACCCACGGCACGGACTTCCTGCATTTCACCGCAGCTGCGCTTTCATTCTTCCTGCGCAACCTCGGAAAGCCCGTCGTGCTCGTCGGCGCGCAACGCTCAATAGACAGGGGCAGCACCGATGCCGCGATGAACCTCGTGTGCGGCGCGTTCACGGCCGCAGCGAACATGGCAGAGATCGGCATCTGCATGCATGGCTCGGTATCGGACGACTACTGCATGTTCACGCGCGGCACCAAGGTCAGGAAGATGCACACCAGCAGGCGCGACGCATTCAAGCCCATAAACGAGGCGCCGCTGGCAAAGGTATGGCCCAACGGCGAGATTGAAAGGGTGAATCCAAATTGTAAAGTCAGGGATGACAGCAGGAAGGTCGAGCTGGACACGGCTTTTGAACCCAAGGTCGCAATCGTGAAGGCGTATCCTGGCTCCGACCCATCGGTGATGGAACACCTTGCCTACAAGGGCTGTAAGGGGATAATCATCGAGGCAGCCGGGCTTGGCCACGTGCCCACGAATGGCAGGGGCTCATGGATTCCAACCATCAGGAAACTTGTCAAGGATGGCGTCTTCATTGGATGCGCGCCGCAGACCATATTCGGCAGGATAAACCCCAATGTCTATTCCAACCTCAGGACGCTTTACAAGGAGGCGGGCGCGGTCCCGCTCGAGGACATGCTCAGCGAAGTGGCGTACATAAAGCTGGGTTGGGTGCTCGGCCACACAACAGACATGCGGAAGGCAAGGGAGATGATGCTCACGAACTGCGCGGGCGAGATAACGCCGAGAAGCACGGATGAATGCTACTTGGAATGATGTGTTCTGCCTTGTCGAGATGGACGAATATATAAGGCGGCTATCCAAGTAATAATATGATTGTTTCTGCGTCGCTTGATAACGTAGTATCCAGTCCAAGATTTGCCTACTTCCTCGGATTGTTTGCTGCCGATGGTTCGTATTATCGTGACGGTAGGTGCTGTAGATTCGAAATCACTGATGGAAGTTCAATTGAAAACGAAATGATTTACTCCAAGAACTTCTTGGAAAATGTCAGATGCCTAGTGAGAACTATGATAGGGAAAAATATACCTGAACTCAGAAGACGTGGAAATAGGTATATTCTGCATTTTAGAAGCAAGATGATGGAGAGAGTCTTCAATAGTCTCGGAATCAAACCCGAGCCAAAAAGCACATCGTTTCGGATACCGAAAATCTACAGAGACAGCACTCTTGAAAAGTTTTTTTGGTTGGGTGTGATGGACGGTGACGGCATGGTAGCTCGTGTGGGTCGCAAGGTTGCTCTTGAGATGGTGAACAAAGAGATGGTTCACTTATTCGGCAGATTCATCTCGAAGAACGGTATATTCTGTCGCGTTGTTGAAAGACGTTTTGACGAGTCGAGCGTTTACGAGACTCAAAACACGTCATTCAAAGTCATCATCAACGCTCCGTTTATACGGAAATACAAAGAGATTCTCGGCTTCTGCCATCCGCGGAAAAGAATGTGGCTTGAACGACACAGCAAAAACAAAAACGGATACATCGAGAATACCATATCCTGTAGTGAATTTCTTTCACCTAATGGAAACATAGACTACATCAAGGTCTTCAGATGCGGCAATGTATTTGTTGTAGGCGGCAAGAGAATTCTTAGGGAGAATGGTATACGCTACAGAGGAGCCAGCAACGTATCTTTCATCAAGATGCGAGATATTCTCTTGAAAAGCGGACATTCGGAAAGTGATATATGCAGAATATTGTCTGGAAAGAGATGGAAGATGAGCAAAGGCTCGGTTAATTCTGTAAACCTGCCGGATAAATTAAACAAGGATATACTTGATGTAGTCAAGCTACTTAGACCCGCAGAAGGCGGGATCAGAGTATCAAGAACCTATGCCAAATCCCTGGGGTTCAATGCAGACGATGTAGTCAAGGCCATAGAGAAAACGTTTGATATCAAAGCAAAGTACACGGGCAGAGGCGAACCCATATTCTGCAGTGGCGTTCTTAAAGAATTGTTCTTGAATATCATCAAGAGAGAGAACAAAGAGTATGATTTTCCTGAATGGCACAAGGAGATAATATGTCAGACTACTCTGAATTAAGTCTCAAATGTGGGTTGGAGGTACATCAACAATTAGCTACAGCACAAAAACTTTTTTGTAAATGTTCTGCGGCATTCAAGGAGAAACCTTGCGGAGAAGTTAAGAGAATTCTGCATGCAGTGGCTGGAGAAACAGGAATCATTGATGAAGCCGCAAAATACGAGGCAGGACTATCAAAGGTGATGACTTACAAAATATACCCTACAGAATCCTGTTTAGTAGAACTTGATGAAGAACCAGTTAGATCCATGAACCGCGAGGCGTTGGACATCGCCCTGCAGATAGCACTGATGCTGAACTGCACGGTGCCCGAGGAGATTGAGGTCATGCGCAAGACCGTGCTGGACGGCTCCAACACGTCGGGCTTCCAGAGGACTGCCGTCGTCGGGCTGGCAGGCTTCGTCGAAACGAAGGATGGAAAAGTAGGCATACAAAGCGTGGCTTTAGAAGAAGATGCCTGCCAGATAATAGACAGGACCAGAAGCGTTTTCGGCCTGAACAGGCTCGGCATACCGCTCGTGGAGATAGCGACAGCGCCTGACATAACCGCGCCTGAGCAGGCTGCCGAGGTCGCCGAGTACATAGGCAGGATACTGCAGTCAACCGAGCGCGTCAGGCGCGGGCTTGGCACCATCCGTCAGGACTTGAACGTTTCCATAAACTGGCCGCAGACTACCGCAGGTCAGGACCTGCGGATGCCGTCTGGCAAGTCTGGTGGCGGGGCGCGCTGCGAGCTGAAGGGCGTGCAGGAGCTCAGCACGATACCCAAGATAATAGAATACGAGATGGACCGTCAGCAGTCGCTGCTGAAGGCAGGGAAGAAGGTCACCGAGGACGTGCGGCGGGTTAAACGAGACCTCACGACCGAGTTCATGAGGCCCATGCCGGGAGCAGCGCGCATGTATCCCGAGACGGACGTGCCACCCGTGGCGGTGACAAGGGAAATGCTCTCTTCAATCAGGTTGGCCGAACCGATTGACGAGCGCTCGAAGAGGTTCGTGAAGCAGCACGGCATAAGCGCCGACATAGCAGGCCAGCTGTTCAGGGAGAGCCATGCAACGCTGTTCGAAAACCTTCTGAAAGAAGGCGCCGAGCCGAAGCTGGCGGCAACGGCGCTCACGGGCATAATGAAATCCCTGAAAAGGGAGGGCGTGCCGACGGAGAGGCTGGAGGAATACCGCATCATGGAAATATTCAGTCATCTCGGAAAGGCAGCCAACAAGGATGCAATACGGCAGCTTTTCAAGGCTGCCGCGGAGCACCCCGGCAAGAAAGCAGGGGAGCTTGCAGCCACAACATCCGGGATGACGGAAACCGAAGTCCGTTCGGAGATAAGGGCGGTAATAGCCACGAACCCGCAGGCCATGAAGGCGCAGAATCCGATGAACGCGCTGATGGGCCTCGTGATGGCAAGGCTGCGCGGCAAGGCACCGGGCGCGCTGATAATGAAGGTTTTGCAGGAAGAGCTGAAAAGCAGATGAATTACCGTCAGGAACATAGTTTTCCGGAAATGGGAGTCAACAATATAAACCCCGTCGACAATTATAACATGAATTTTAATTGGAGGGATTAAAAATGGGAAAGGTAATTGTAAAGAAAGTCGTCAAGAGAAAGCACGGATACCTTTACTACGTTGACGGAAAGGGGAACGTCTGCGAAGCAAAGATGTCCCGCGGCGGAAAGAGGAAGAAAAAGAGATAAACGCTCTTTCGGAACGCGAAGTTTCTTTTCATTTTTAGGATTTTTAATAAAGATTCAAAAGACACGCACGAAAACGAGCAACCAGATTTTCCGTATCGATTAAGCAATATAAACCAAACCCCCAAGTAATTATTGCGCTTGGGTGGGGTTGGAAATGGCAAAGGCTTTTTTGTATCTTGCGGCAGTATTGTCAATAATCCTGTTATCAGCTGATGCTTCAGCAGTCCTGCTGTCCGACCAGGGGACTGACGTGAAATACATCTCCACCGGAGCCCTGCTGACCACGGGCAACCTTACCATCCTCATATACAATTCCAGCGCGGGCTCGAATCCTTTTTATAACCAGACCTTCGAGAGCGCCATAACTAACGGCTCGTGGAACCTGATGATAAGCCCCGAGCTGGAATTTGGAAAGAGTTACTGGAAGGATTATGCAATAAACGGGGAGGACATGGACTTCAACGGCAGCGAGAGGCTGGAGTTCCAGTCGCCGCTTGGGATGATAAGCAACGCGTCGCTGGTGAACTTCTCGATGATTGGGGAATACGTCAACTCGACCAATGCCAGCTACGTGATATGGGACGCGCTGAACATGACGAACGAAAGCTACATGACTTACTGGAGATTCAACGCCACCAATGACACATATGCCGCCCACGAGCAACTCATCGCCAACATCACCAATCAGTCGCAGTGGGCAACAGAATCCAACGCGAGCATGAAGGCCTATGTCGACAGCAACCCGTGGAGCTTCATAACCAATGCCGTGGCAGACCTGATAAACTACTACACCAAGGCAGAGTCCGACCTTAGATACATGACCTACTCGGCCTGGAATTCCACCAACGAAACCTATGATGCATGGGGCACAAGCAAGATGGACTATTCAGCATGGAACTCCACCAACGCGAGCTATGACGCTCTGACAACAACAGCCGTGCTGTATTCCACATGGAACGCAACCAACATTTCCTACGCCCTCAACACAACATTGGCCACGATGGCATGGAACATGACTAATATTAGTTATGCCCTCAACTCAACGCTGGCAACAATGGCGTGGAACCAGACCAATGTAAGTTATGCCCTTTCAGGCTCGTTCTGGAACACGCAATTCAACTCCAGCAACATTTCGGCGATATACATCAACACGACCAACATCACGGGCTTCTATTCCAACTCCAGCTATTTCTGCAACGGCACGTTCTGCACCAACAACCTCTGGAATGGCGGAGGTGGTGGTGGAGACCCACTGAATTCCACATTCGCCACAGTAGCATGGAATCAAACCAACATAACCTACA
>CAZCTG010000038.1:0-8331 GCA_964501695.1 uncultured archaeon
CCAGCCGGCGCCGCTTGCTCTGCGGGTGGGCTGGCGCCGCGAGCGCCTGCACGGCCTTGAATTGCGCGGCTTCGGAAGGCGCGGCCTGCGCCTTCGGCGCTTTTGCAGCCCTTGGTTTCCTTCCCTTCTTCGGCTTGGCCTTCTTGGGCCTGCCGCCCGCAAGGGTTGCCTGCACTTCTTCAACAATCTTGTCCATCGGCTTTGGCTGAGGACTGGCCGCGGAGGCGGCTCGTTCTATTGGCGGAAGCTGCTCTATCCTCTCAATCTTCCTTTTCAGCCTCTTCGCGCCCTCGAAAAGCTGGCCCGCGTTCTCCTCGGCCGTTTTCCTGATGTCAAGCTCGATGTTGCTGCCCTCAAGGTCAAGCACAACAATGCCTTCGTTCTCCCTTATCTCCTTTATGGCCTTAGCCCCGGGCCTGGATGAATGAGCAAGCTGCTCCTTAATCTGAGCCCATCCCAGCCCCCTGTCCCTTGCCGTCCTTATGCCGTCGAGCACGTTACTGACAAGGATGTAGTTCCTGTAAATGAGCTGCGCCTTGGTGAACTTCTCCTCCTTACTTTCCGTCAGCTTCTCCTTCGCCTCCTCGCGCGCCTTTTCTATGGATTCGACGCGTTCCACGACTGCCTTCTCGGCAGCCTGCGCCGACGAGAGCCTCTGCTCCTCCATCTCCTTCAAGAAGAAGGCGTCGAGCGCCCCTGACATGCCTGATGCAACAGGCTTGGGCTCGGCTTTCACGGACTCCAGCGGGAACGCCGAAACCATGCCCTCGTATATGCACGGCTCGGGCGCCGAGTTCAGCATGTCCTTGAACACGTTGAACAGCCCCGTGGCCTCGTCGACCGTGACCTTGGACGCGGGCTTGTCGGGCTCTATTCCCGCCCGCGCGCACGCCTCCTGCGCGTATGTCCTGCCAAGCCCCATACCTGCCAGCGCTGCAGCGGCGTCCTTCTCGGAACCGGAAATCTCCCTGAAGAAGTCCCATATCTCTATATTCGTGAGGTCAGCTTGGCCGGGAGGGAAGGCATAGCTATCCTTCGGCTTGACCTCGCGGTGCTTCCAGCGCTGCACCTCCAGCGGCATTATGATGTTATACAACTTGTCGCAGAGTATGACGTTGCCAGGAGGCACGAACTCGAGCACGAGGATGTTCTCGTCGGTCTCAATCTCCACCACCCTGTCGAAGCCGTGCTGGCGGACGTCTTTTATATCGCGGCCCATCAGGTGCTTGCGCAGGAACATGCAGAAATTAGGAGGTTCATCAGGAGCTTCTTCGCGGCTGCTCGTGATGAAAATGCGCTTGCTGTCCGCATAGAGCATCTGCTCCCCCTGCGCACGGGAATACACTTCAAAGCAGAGCTGTTTCTTTCCGAACTGGTAAATCTTCCTGAAAATGCCGCCGACCAGCCTCGGCTTCAGCTCGTTCACGACAAACCTGAAGTCCAGCGAAGAAAGCTCTCCACCATCCATCCCAAAACGCTCCCGTGCCTCTATTATTAATGCAATGAAATACTATTAAATAAGGGAATGTGGCAGCATGCAGGCAGTCATTTTGGCTGAAGGCGAGGGCATAAGGCTGAGGCCGCTCACTGACGCTGCGCCCAAGCAGCTGGTCAGGGTGGCGGGCGTGCCACTGATTCAATACACTATAGAGCTGTTCGAAACCCACGGGATAAAGGACATCATCATCTGCACCTCCCGCAGGCGCGACATGATAAAACAGGCGCTTGGCGACGGCTCGCGCTTTGGCGTCAGGCTGCAGTACAACGAATCAGAGCAGCCCTCGGGCACAGCGGGCGCGCTCAAGAAGGCAGCCTGGATGCTCGAGCCCGGCGAAAAATTCTTCGTCGCGAATTCAGACGAGATAAAGGAAATTGACTTGCACGCCATGCGCAGGCTCCATGAGGATTCTGGAGCCGACGTGACAATGGCCCTTGCAAGCGCCGAGGACGTGAGCCAGTTCGGCGTCGCGAGGATGAGGGGCGGGAGGATAGTGGAATTCATGGAGAAGCCGAAGGCCGGGAAGTCAGGGCCAAGGTTCGTGAACGCGGGGCTATATCTGTTCGAGCACAGGGCGGTTGACATGATACCCAACCTGCCTGCCAGCGAGAAGCCCATGCTGGAGAAGGTGCTGTTCCCCAGGCTGGCACGCATGGGAAGGCTGTGCGGCTTCCCCTTCGTCGGCCGCTGGGTTGCCATCAACACGCTGGAGCAGTACGAGGCAGCCGAGAAGATGATGAGGGCATGAAACTTATGAATGAAAACATTCCATTCGCGCACCTGTTCATAGGCTTTGCTCCTAAAGGGATAGGTTGCTCCTAAAGCGGGGGCTTATTATCAGTCTATCTATCTGTATATATCTATCTATATACATACCAAGTTATCGCTATATATCGATTTTATGCTATTTTGGTATAAAATGGTATTTTGGTGCTACCGAAAGCTTTATATTCCAGCTTACCAACGCAGATATACCAATATTGACCAAGGATGTGATTGACATGGCGGATGATGAAAATAAGGATGATGATGGTGCAAAACCAAGGGGAAAGAACCGCGAATTTCCACACCTTAGAATAGAGGATGCAATAGCAGTTGCAAAGATTATTGATGAGTGCGGGGGCTCTGCTACAAAGGCCAACATAAGCGAAGGCTTGGGGAAGAAAGGTGGTAATCTTGCAGGCCATATTACGAATGCAAGCAGGTATGGTTTGTTAGAAGGACGCGGTTCATTCAAGCTCACACCGCTGGGGAAGATGATACTATATCCAACAGAAGAGGGTCAGGATACACGAGCCAAGATACAGGCATTCCTCGGTGTAGGTATATTCAAAGCAATCTATGAACGTTTCAAAGGTAAATACCCACGCGATGACCTGTTCCAGAACATCTTGGTTCACGACTACCAGATGGACAAGAAGGATGCAATAAGGGTAACGAACATAATCAAGGACTTCACCACACGTTTCCTTGTCGGAAATGAAGGCGCAGAGCAAGAGGAAGTGAGCAGCAACACAAATGAAGGCGACGTGGCTAATAACAAACCACAGTCGCCTAAACCTTCACAAACACAAAGACACAATGCAATAGACAGCGACCTCTTTGAAATATTGCTGGATTTAGGATACCTTAGATGCATAGATGCAGGCGAGCCTAACAAAGAAGAGAAAGCAGAAGCAAGAAAGTTCCTCGAGAATATGCTTGCTGCGTCATCCAAGTATCAAGCATTCAATTCAGCATTAGCGCTTGCCGTCAATATCATGAAGCACGACGGCGGCGAGCTGCCCATAGTCAGAAGCATACTCAAGAGTATTGATGACCTCATCAATGCTTTGAAAAAAGATTTAGGCATATCCGCAGAGGAGCAACCGACAGAAGTATCCAAAGCTGAGTAGGTGTTACAGGATTACAAAAAGGGCGTGACGGAACTTCAGTAAAATGAAGATAACAAGGACGCCCTGCGCGATGAGAAGGTCATGAGCTGGGAGCGTCCAAAACCCACGAGGCGGCCAAAACTTCTGTAGGTTTATAAGATATTGGTAAGTAGACTTAAAAGCATATTTCATGCTCATTTTGCGTGCTTCTTCAGCCCGATTTTTATTAGTTCTATGACAGCTTCGTTGTTGTTCTTGAGGTTTTTGTCTATCTTGAATTTCAGCACATCCTTCCAAAGCTCGTTGTCAGCTTCCAATATCATCTTTTTGGGCATATTAGCACCTATTAATGGTTATTAATGAAGGTATATATAAAGCTATCGGTTATCTTTATTAATAACAATTAACAATTATTAATAGGTGAACGATATGACAGAAAACGACAACAGAAAGACAAAGGGTTTGCAGATAGCCCAAACAAAAGAATTGACAAGAACGCCGAAGGGCTGGTTTGTCCCGTCACAAACCACGAATGGCGGTTATCTTGTCTATCAAGAGAACGGAAAAACAGCTTGCACCTGCCCCGACTATGAAACAAGGGGCTGCGTATGCAAGCACCAATACGCTGTGATGTTCACAGTTGAAAAGAAAACGGACGAGGAAGGAAACACAACCATAACCAAGACAATGAAGGTCACATATCCGCAGGCATGGGCTTCATACAACGCTGCCCAAACAAGCGAGATTATCTTGTTTGACAAGCTGCTTGCTGACCTCTGCGCTGGAATAGTTGAATCTCCGCAGATAACAGGTAGGCCACGATTGGGCATGAGAAATAGCGTCTACTGCGCCGTAGAGAAGGTCTATAGCCAATTGTCCAGCCGAAGGGCTTATTCCCTATACATGAAGGCACAAGATAGGATGGACATAAACAGAACGCCAAACTTCAACGCCATAAACAAGCTGCTTCAACGAGAGGACATAACGCCCATTCTGAATAGGTTGCTTGTTTTGTCGGCTATGCCCCTTCAAGGCGTGGAAACAACTTTTGCACAGGACAGCACAGGCTTCAGCACCAATTCATTCAGTCAATACGCCGTTGAGAAATATGGCGAGAAGCGCAAGCACAAATGGGTTAAGGCTCATGCGCTTATCGGAGTAAAAACTAATGTCATTGTCGGGGCTGAAATAACGAGCAATAATTCAAATGACAGCCCATTCTTCAAGCCCCTTGTAATGGAAGCCCACAACAACGGCTTCAATATCCAAGAGGTTCTTGCTGACAAGGGTTATGCGAGTATGGCTAACCACGAAATAGCCAACGATATAGGGGCTGTTCCGTTCATACCATTCAAGCACAACACCGTAATGCACGAATACAGCACAGCAACATGGACAAAGATGTATCACTATTTCATGTTCAAGCGTGACGAGTTCATGGCACACTATCACAAGCGCAGCAATGTAGAGGCCACGTTCAAGGCAGTTAAAATGAAGTTCGGAGACAAGCTAAAAGCCAAGACATTCACGGCTCAGAGAAACGAGCTATTGTGCAAGTTCATAGCGCATAACATTGTTTGCGTAATCCACGAAATGAAGGAGCTTGGAATTGTGCCGAATTTTATGGCTGCTCCTAAAGAGGGGGTGCTTTCAGGGGTTTAGGAGCAAAGCCCTGTTCATATACCTTTAAAGTGACACAGCATGGCGCAAGCCCGGATTTGAGGAAAGGAGGCAAAACGCCCGAATATCATTCAACTGCTGATTACATTCGGGGGTTATAGCGATATATTACCGGGCTTGCCTGCATCCGCTAAGAACCAAGCGGACACAGTATGGGAGGCTTGTTGCTGTTGCCAAGCCTTTGCTATTCCACTATGATTGCCCTGTCAGGGCAATCGTTGGCTGCCTGATGGACCAAACCCTTGAACTCAAAAGGAACCTCGTCGACAATCACCTGCGCACCATCAAGCCCCATTTTAAAGACCATAGGACAAGTGCCCACACACGATTCGCATCCTGTGCAGATACTCTCATTAACAGACACCTTCATTTTTCACCTTTTACCTTTCTGCTCTTTTTCATTTGGATTCCATGCCGTGATAGCATTGTTTAATGTCATGTGAATGGTCCATAATTAGGTTAAAAATACGTATACTATCATAAATAAAGAGGAAATCAATGTTATCTCTATAAAGCTCTTCATCTCCTCTTTTGCCGGTTTAAGGCACAACAAGAAAGTCATAACAGCCAGTATGAGCACTATAAACAAAAGAATGGACATACCGAAACAGGATTTCGCTGGGTTGTACCATTTGTCAAAACTCCTGCCCTGTTCAGATATCCAGAATTTCAGAAATACGGGCCCCGAAAGCAGGCATAATGAGATGATAATAATTAATACAAATCTAATTATTTTTTCAATATTCATTTTTGTCCTTTCTAACAGAATAAGGTAACAAGTAATTTTTCGTTTGTGATGCCCTTTGGCAAACCAGCCAAGACAGATCCGCAAGACCGTCTTGGGTTATTGTTGAGATTGTTGAAAGCATGATATTGGGCTGTTTTTCCCATGATAATCATTTTGGTGCATAATTTTAAGAACTGATAGCTTAAAATCCCACAAATCCTATTTTTTAGCATGAAGGCGGAGTTCTGCGTTATTCATTCGGATTATGTCGTGGAGGCAGGGAAGCCTGTGGTGAGGCTGTGGGGCAGGACGAGAGACGGCAGGAGCGCGCTCATCCTGGACCGCGCGTTCAGGCCGTACTTCTACGTGCATTTCGAGGGCGGCGCGGCCGGGCTGAAGGAGAAGATAATGAAGCTCGAACTGGAGGGCGAAAAGCCCCTGTCAGCCGAGCCCGTGCAGAGGAACATCCTCGGCAGGCCCGCGAAGCTGATGAAGGTCACGGTGGCGAAGCCCGCAGACGTGCCCAAGTTCAGGGAGCTGCTGAAGGAATGGAAGGACGTGAAGGAGGAGTACGAATACACGGTCCCGTTCCACAAGCGCTACCTGATAGACAAGAAGCTCAGGCCAATGGGATGGGCCGAGGTCGAGGGCAGGGCGGCGAAGCGGAAGGGGATGGGTGTTGATGCCGTCATGGAGGCGACAAACATAAAACAGAAAGGTGAGGATATGGCAGATGCAGGATTGTTCCGCGTGCTGTCGTTCAGCATCGGCATGCAGGCCGACAAGCTGGCCTCGGTTTCCCTCGCAGGCAAAGAGTTCAAGAAGGTTGTTTCCGGAAGCGAAAAGAAGGTGCTGGAAGGGTTCGTGTCTGCCGTGAAGGCATTCAACCCCGACTTCATCATTGGCTTTGACTCGGACAGGCATGACTTCGTCAGGCTGAACGCCAAGGCGGTCGTGAACAAGGCCAAGCTCGGCATAGGCAGGGACGGCTCGGAGCCCAAGTTCGAACGTCGCGGCTACTACTCGTCGGCCGAGGTCGAGGGCAGGGCGCACATCGACCTCTACGATTTCGTGGACAACATCCTGTCCCCCAGCATGTCGTCGGAGCTGCTCACGCTTGAGAGCGTGGCGGCAGAGCTGGCGGGCGCAAAGAAAACAGGCAAAAACCAGAGCAGTTCTTCGGCTGAACTGGTGCTGAAGCTCGCGGAGCGCCTGCTGCCGCAGATATTCGAGATATCCAGCCTTGTTGGCCAGACGCCGTTCGACGCGTCGAGGATGGCATACTCGCAGCTCGTCGAGGCGTTGCTGATGAAAGAGGCGTTCGAGTCGGGCGAAATCATACTCAACAGGCCCAAGTCCGACGAGATAGCCAAGCGCGTGCGCGCGCCATCCTACGAAGGCGGCTACGTGCACCCGCCCGTGCAGGGGCTGCACCGGAACGTAGCGCTGTTCGACTTCGCCTCGCTGTATCCGTCCATAACGATAACGCACAACGTCTCGCCGGAAACGCTGGACTGCGACTGCTGCAAGAGCAACGAGAAGGCGCGGGTGCCGGGGCTGGACCATTACTTCTGCATCAAGAAGCATGGCTTCATCCCCCGCGTGCTGCAGGGGCTCGTGCTTAAGAGGTCCGAGCTGAAGGCGAAGATGGGGAAGCTGAAGCCCGGAAGCGCAGCACACAGGGAGCTCTACAACAGGCAGTACGCCATGAAGATAATCGCCAACGCCAGCTACGGCTACTACGGCTACGCGGGCTCGCGCTGGTATTCGAGGATAGCCGCGGAATGCATAACCGCGTGGGGCAGGCATTACATAAAGGGCATAATAGGGCTCGCGCAGAGGATGGGCTTCGAGGTCATCTACGGCGACACGGATTCGCTGTTCCTGAAGGTGAAGAACGGGGCCGATGCGAAGAGGTTCATGATGAAGGCGAACTCCGTGCTTCCGGGCGTCATGGAGCTGGACTTCCACGGGATTTACAAGTCAGGGCTGTTCGTGCCGGCAAAGACGGGCGCGGCGGCGAAGAAGAGGTACGCGCTGCTGGGTTCTGACGGCAAGCTCACGATACGCGGCTTTGAGAAGGTCAGGCGGGACTGGTCTGACATAGCCAAGGACACGCAAGAGTCAGTTCTCGTTCACGTGCTCAGGGACAGGTCGCAGAGGAAGGCCGTTGAAGCCGTCAGAAAGGCGATAGCGCGGCTGGAGAAGGGGCAGGCAAAGGTCGAAGAGCTGGTCATCTACACCCAGCTCACCAAGCCGCTGGCAAGCTACGAGCAGATAGGGCCGCACGTCGCCGCCGCGCGGAAGATGGAGAAGGCGGGCATCCATGTCGGCGAGGGCTCCAACATCGCATATGTAATCACGAAGGGCGAGGGCTCGATATCCGAGCGCGCCGAGCCAGCCGATGCGGCGCGCAGGCGCGACTACGACCCCGGTTATTACGTCAACAACCAGGTCATCCCCGCAGCCCTGCGCGTGCTCTCGGTCTTCGGCGTCACCGAGGAGGACATACTTTCCCCCAAGAAGGAGGGAGAGCAGCCTTCATTGGCGAA
>CAZCTG010000039.1:0-7858 GCA_964501695.1 uncultured archaeon
GTCAACGGCAAGCTCGTCGACACGGGACGCAGGAAGTTCGGCTCCGCCATAGGCGACGGCGCGAGACTGAGCGCGGGCACTATAATCTATCCGGGCAGGAAGATATGGCCGGGGAGGACCACCAAGCCCGGCGAGGTCGTTGTCAAGGACATTGAATAGGCTCAAACCGACAATATAAATAAAATAATCCAAATATCCTCATGCAGCCGCAACATACATTTGGCACTGCGGGCATGTTGCACTTCACTGTTGGTGAGCAACATGGTTGACCTGCCTGGCATGAGCGGCATACTCGGCTCGTTCGCGGACCTTGCGACTTCGAACAGCGCCGCGGGCTGGATAAACATAGGCATAAACATCATCCTTTCGACCATAGTCGGCGGCATAGTGCTGCTCGTCGTCATGGAGGCGCTGAGCAAGGCGTGGGGGGAGTCTGTCAGCGCGGGCAGGTGCTTCATGTTCGTGCTGATAATAAATATCATCACGCAGTTCGGCATGGGCTTCATCCTGCCCTTCGTTTCGTTCCTTCCCATGGCAGGCTTCGTGTTCACGCTGCTGCTGTGGATAGGCTTCATGAAGCTGTTCTTCGGCGAGCTTTCCATGCTGCACGCGGCCATAGCAGGCGTGATAGGGTTCGCGCTCAGCATGCTTGTCGTGCCGATGCTGACAGGTCTGGTGCTGGGCTACCTGCCGATTCCCGCTATTGGGGCTTAGAATCAGTTCTTCACGCGCTCGACTTCTATAGTGCAATCACTTTATAATCAATGGTATTTGGTGATTGCACTATACGTGTTCCAATGCTCTTAGCCCACTTTGGAACACTGTATCTCGTAAGTCAGCGGCAGCTTTGACTTCGCGACCTTCAGCGCCTTCCTTGCGGTCTGCTCCTTCGCTGAATCCACAAGGACTTCAGCCACAACCTGGCCCTTGCGGACGCGCGCCGCAGTGCCTACAGGATGGCCGAACGACAGCCTCATCCCGGACTGGAACCTGTCCGCGCCCGCGCCTGTGGCCATCGCGTTCTCCCTGATGACGTGGTGCGGGAACACGCGTATCTTCATGAAATAGTTCTCCAGCCCCAGCTCCTTCTCGAGGACCTTGTTTATGGACACCCTCGCGGCCTCAAGGGAGTTGTGCCTTATCTGGACGTCGTGGCCGGACACGAGGACAGCCTTGAGGCCAAATTTCCCCTTTGCGTTGCCGAACTGGAACTTCGTTATCTTCGGGAAGGGCACGCCCTTCACGTAGCCCTTCCTCGGCTTCTTCCTGCTCTGCCTCGTGAACGGCCTCTCCAATGTCCTGTAGCACTTAGCGGGGCGTATTCCCATACACAGCACCTTGTCAGTAAATAGAGCTGATGCATATAAATAGCTATTTTGAGTACAGGCTGGAACTGGATTCTCCTCCGTCAACCGAGTATAAACTGCCAGTTACATAACTTGCTTCGTCAGACGCCAGAAAAACTGCAACATTTGCAACCTCTTCAGGTTTTCCAATCCGCCTCATTGGATTTGACTTTGCATATTCACTAAGTTCCTTCTGCGAAGTAAAAGCATTCCTTAACATGGGTGTATCAATCGGACCTGGCAAAATTACGTTTACTCTGATTCCTTGCGATGCGTATTCTTGTGCCATGCATTTTGTCAGCATTATTATTGCAGCTTTTGTTGAACAATATGCAGGTGATTCTGGCTCGGGAATAACCCCCAAACCAGACGAAATGTTTATTATATTTCCTTTGCTTCTCTTGATGAATGGGAGTGCATGCTTGCACATTAGATAAGTTCCTTTGAAATTTACGTTGGTAATTTCGTCCAATTGCTCTTTTGTCGTTCGTTCGATTGATGCTTGAAAATATATTCCTGCGTTGTTAACGAGTATGTCCAAATGTTTAACCTTGCGAAACGCTTTTTCTATCTGTTCTTCGCTACTTACATCAATTTGATGAAACTCTACATTATAATTTGGTTTCTCAACATCAAAAACTATAACTTCTGCTCCCTCATTGATGAATCTTTGAGCAATCGCCTTGCCAATCCCTTTTGAACCGCCGGTTATTAGGGCTGTTTTTTTGCTAGTCTCATATCTATTATAACACGAAGAAGTTCTTAAATTGTCAAACATTCATCCCTTCTCGCTGGAAATCCTGCTTTCCACGACGCCGTCCTGGCCCTTGTACTTGGTCTCGGCGCGCGCGCCGTAGGGCTTTTCCGACGCGGACGTCATCCGCATAAGCACGAGCTTGCATATCTTCATACCGGAGTACAGCGTGACAGGCATCTTGCCGAGGTTGGCTATCTCAAGCACGAGCCTGCCGTCCCAGCCGGGCTCTACGAGGGACGATGTTATGTGCGCAGTCACCCCCAGCCTGCCGAGGCTCGACTTTCCGTCCACGTATGCCGCGATGTCATCGGGCAGCTTCACCCTTTCCATCGTTATGCCGAGTATGAACTCGTTGGGGTGTATTATGAACTTCTCCGCGGAGCTGACGCGCTCGGTGTATTCCTTCGGGTTGCGGGAGTCTATGAACGCCTCGCTCGTGTGCCTGAATACCCTGAACTCGCTGCCGAGCCTGAGGTCGATGCATGCGGCCTGTATCTGCCCGTCTTCGAGGGGCTCGACGACGACCTTGTTCTCGGCCAGAAGTTTCTTGATTTCGTGGTCGGGGATAATCATGCAGAAGGGTTGGAACTAAGGTTTAAATTGACCTTTGCAGGATTTTTCGGAATTTCTTGTCAAGCGTCAGAAGCGTTATGTCGCTGTCTATGCCGTATTCTTCCCTGAAGTCATTGTTCACCAGGACGCTCTCCTCGACGCTCAGTTCCATGTACCTGTCGTCGAGCCACTTGTGTTCGCGCGTGTCAAAAAGGTATTTTTTCGTGACTATGCGCGCGTTCCCCTCCGCGCCTTCGTCAAAGGACAGTTCGTATGGCAGGAAGTCCGCCTCGGTTTCGCCTTCGAGCCAGACATCGCGTGCTTGGTCGTAAGAATAGACCTTACCGTCAACCAGCGGGCCTATTCTGGTGAGGCATTCGCTTTTCATGCTCCCACCCCGTTCAAAACACGCAGCCTCTTCAACGCCCTCAACACAACCCGCCTTCCCCCTTCTTCTGTCATGCCCAGCGCCTTCCCACAATCCTTGAAGCTGTGCATCCTGCCCCGGTGCTCGCCGAAACCGTATCTCATCCTGATTACCGCCGCCTCCCTCGGGTCGGGAATTTCAAGCATGCTGACATTCTCGTCAAGCTCGTCGAGCATGGCCTGCTCGAAAGGATTTTCATATTTCCGGTCTTCCAAGAAGTCTTGCAACTCATCGCTGTCTCCCCGTCTCTTGGGAAGTTCGCTCAGCGAGATTGGGTGCTTGGGTCTCATCAGCTTTTTCACTATGTCCGCGGGCATTCCTGCTCGCGCGGCTATCTCATCAAGCAATGGCTCGTGGCCCAGTTCTTCAAACAATTCCGCTGATATTCCATACAGTTCTGATATCCTTCCTTGGATGTTGTCCGGCAGCCTTATCGTTCTCGAAAGGTCGCGCAGGCTCCTTCCTATGGCCTGTTTTATCCACCATGTCGCGTAAGTGGAAAACCTGTTGCCCCTCCTGTAATCCCAATTCCCAACGGCTTTCATAAGCCCTATGTTGCCGTATCCTATCAGGTCAAGGAAACTAAATCCCCTGTGCTTGTATCTTTTTGCTATATCCACGACAAGCCTGAGGTTCGATTCCGCCAATTTTTTCATGGCGTAACCTGTTTTTTCGCCGTCATCCAGAATCATCCTTCCGAGTTCTGTCTCCTCGCTTTCCATGAGCAGTCTGTGCCTGCCGATTTCCTTCATGTATTGATGCAAGGAACTGGTGAACGGTTCCTTCTCTGGATGTTTAAAATTGATATTCTCCGGTTCCATCAGTTCTTCGGGGATAAATCCATAAGCTGCAGGCCTGCTTTCAATGTCGTAACCAAGAAATTGTTCGGCCCTCGCGTCTTTGCACACGTCATCTGCCAAAGCTCTTGCCGGGATTGCTCCTGCTTCCATCCACGCACCCCGCTAGCATTCGCCGAATGAAGCACCATACTGCTTCAGCACATATTCATTTCCCTCCGCCTTTGACCGCGGGCTGCTTTGGTGCAGCCCAATATCCAATGGCTCGTACACAAATACGATGCCGGGTTTCTCCGAAAATCCTACGTAGCCCCCGTCCACCAGTGCCAGCAGCTCCCCAAAGTCCCGGTCCCTTTCCGGACCGGCCGTGCATATGCAATGTATCTGTCCCATCGCATCACCAGCAAACGAACCTCGATTGTAAATTGTCCGCGCCCACAAACCCCACTTGGGCTAAAAATTATAAGATGGCATCACCTGAAAAACGGAACAAAAGACCGCACATTTTTCCGGAAAATATATTTTTTTTGGAAAATTTTTCCAGCACAAGGCATGGCTTTTTAAATATCTGGAATAATTTTTCATATGCTTGATGAGAAGGACATGAAGGTGCTGGAAACGCTGAAGAACCACGCGAAGTGGACCACGCACCACATATCAAAGAAGACTCTCATACCCGTGACCACGGTTCACAACCGCATAAAGAAGCTTGAGGGCATGGGCATCATAAAGGGCTACACGGCGATACTGGACTACAAGAAGCTCGGCAGGTCCATCTCGGCGTTCATTCTCGCCGATGTTTCGGCGGAAAACGTGAACAAGAGGGCTGACGAGATTCTGGAAGAGCTTGAAAGGTTCAGCGAGGTCCATGAGGCGTATTCCATAACCGGCGACCATGACATAATAATCAGAGTCAGCGTCGAGGACACGGACAAACTGAGTGATTTTCTGTCAAGAATCGACGGCATACAGGGCATAGAAAAGGCGCACGCTTTCGTCGTGCTCAGGGGCGAGGAAAACCACGTCGACCACACGCTAACGGGCATACGTTAGACCCTCAGCCTTTGGGCCTGAGTAGTTCAGGTGTCCTGTTCGTAGGCACGCCCTTGCCTGAGCGCCGCATACGCCTTCTGCAGCTCAGCTCCCAGATACATGGCATGCGATGCCTGCAAAGTCCCGATGCTGTGCGCGATTTTTGTATAGACTTCTTTGGGGTCGCTTCCCTGAAAAACTTCAAGTTCTTTCCCTGTGTTCGGGCTGACTAGTCTGGCTATTATCCTGCCGCCCTTCACTTCAACCACAAAATTCCCGCGAGGGTCATCAAATCTCTCATCAGGCTTCCTGTGCCTCTCCAGCATCTCCCTGACCTGCTGGTAGTAGTGCTTGTAAATCTGGGCGCTGCCTGAGATTATCGTCATAATGCCTGGCTTGATGCCCACGGTCTCAGAAATCTCCTTTTGTAAAGCCGCACAGCCGTAAGCATTCTCAGGCCAGCCCTGAACCATATCGTGGCTTCGGAAGAAGACGGTGAGGTTGAGCTTCTCGTCCTGAACCACGGCCTGCAGGAGCACGAGGCACGGGCTGCTCTTGTGCTTTCTCATCAGCTCCTCCTGCACGTGCCACGTTATGGCGACGCATGCCTTGGAGTAGGCATCGCGCTTCAGCACGTCGATGATGTCTTGTATTTGGTTTATCTCGCAGGAGCCGTCGTGATAGCTGACGTTGGCGTCCAGATGGGGGCCGCGGCCGAACTCGAAATCCTTGTACTCGCGGCTGCCGACGAGATTCTTCACCTCGTCGGCTGAAGGGAAGCTGTAAGCCCTCAGCTTGTTGCCGTATGTGTATGCCTTGCCCTTAGGCAGCTCTGACGACAGAATCTCTTTCTTGTATGCCTCTATCTTTTCCTTGGTAAGCGGCACAAGGAACGGGTTGAAGGACAAATCCGTGTTCTGCGGGTCATGCACGACGACCGTCATGTTGTTTATCTCCTTCACCCGGCGGTCGGTGTTCGCGTTCATCAGATTCTCCCGCCCGTACCTGTGGATGCCGTGAATCATCTCGACCCATGCACGCGGTATCGTGTCCTCGTGCACGATTAACGGCCCGCCCTCGAATGGCAGCGGCTCATCGGAAGGCTCGAATCCGAACGTGCGGGGCTTGCCAAACGGCTGCTTTTTTTCCAGCGTCGCCATCATCCTGTTGGCCTCGGCTATCTTCTCGCCGAGTGACGCATGCGGCATCCTGCTGTTCAGGTCTATGAGCCGGACGTTTTTTCTTACCTCTTCCACCATCTCCGTGGGTATGTTCCCGTCGATGTGCACGGCTGTCTCAAAGCCCGGAAGCCTCCTGTTGCCGTCAAGGCCTTTCTCGAAGAAAGCCCTTATCGCATTTGCGCTTGTCCTGTCGGACATAGTGTCTGCCCTCGACTGCGAGGAGTATTCCTCGCCCAGCATTATCACGTACCTTATGCAGGGGTTGCCGAGGATGTTCCTTATCATTCCTTCCAGGCCGGCGGGGGTGTAGAAGTTCGTCGCTATGGCAAGGTTTTCCCTTTCAAGCCTCGGAAGGACGGCATCCCTCATCGTCCATAGGAATGTGACGGCGATGTTACCTCCAGCGGATTGCCTACCAGGATAGTAAGCAATCCTGTCCCTGACCGCGACAGGCCAGCCGGGCTTCCCGTCCGAGCCGACCTGCTTTTTCACAAGCTCGGCAAAATCGTCCATCAGAGCATAATTGAACGAAGAATTTAAAATGTTTCCTCTTGAAGGAAATGCACTGCTGCAGCAGGCAAGTCATGACAGCTAGCTGTCATGAACTCATTGCTGTGAGAATCAGATGATTCTCACATTAAATTCAGAAAATGCGCTCATTTCGGCAGCAGGCCCGCCTTTGCAAGGAACAGGAAGATGCTGACGGCTGTCAGCACCATTATCATGGAGTGTTTCGAGCCTGCCACCACGGAGTTTTCGCCCAGCTGGCCCGCTATCAGCCCCATGAAGAGCCCCTGCAGCACCACGACCGTGAAGAAAAGGGCGCTGTAGTAGCAGGTTATGCCCTGGTTGACGCCCATGATGAGGCAGAGGCCGCTGAAGAAGTTGCACGGGAATGCGCCCTTGGTGTTCTGGCATGGGTCTATGAATTGTATCCCAACTGGGGTGTTCGCGCCTGAAAGGACAGGAGCGCTCTTTATCAGGGGTATCATGACGAATATTATGACTATCGATATCGCGAGGAACATGAAGAATATGCCGTACATTATCATGACATGCTGCTTGACCATGCTGCTGCGCTCGGCTTCCGCCTCCTTCAACATCAGCATGTCGGTCGCCACTGATTCGAGCGTGTCTGCCACCTTGCCGCCCGACTTGAATGATTCCTTGATTATGTTCAGCGACTCGTTTATCACCTTTGATTCCTTGACGTCGTTCCCGAAAATCTCAAGCGTCCTCAGAAACGGCGTTCCCCACGACATCCTGTTCTTCATCCTTTCTATTTCGGGGCTGAGCTTGCCGTAGTTCGTCTTTGACGCTATCTTGACCGCTTCCTTGAAGCTCATGCCGGAGCGCTTGGAGTCTGCAAGGTCCCTTACGAAGTTCGGGAACTGGGTTTCGATTGACTTTATGAACATGAACCTCGAGTATTTGTAAAGGAGCAGCGGCGCTACGGAAACAAAGACCGATATCACTATGAGGTTGCCGAGAACCGCGAAGTCGCCCAGCAGCATGCCTATGCTTATCAATATTATGGCCGCAAGCGCGGACAGCGTCACTATCTTGTTTTTCGTGTTCATGACTTTCGCCTTGATATTTTTTGCCGTACTCGCTTCATTCCCTTTGTGAATGCGAGGGGTCTGAATTTCGCCTTCCTCTTCTCAACGGTCTTCTTTCAGCGGCAGGTTTAACTTCATATCAAATCATTCCGACGGCGATATGGCCTTGAGCAGCAATATGAACCCCACAGACACTAGGGGTATGAC
>CAZCTG010000040.1:0-7794 GCA_964501695.1 uncultured archaeon
AAGATAAAGACCGTGGGGGAGGCGCAGGAGCTGGCGAAGCAGTTCATAGAGCTGGGCAAGAACATGGGCATCAGGGTCTCATGCA
This sequence comes from uncultured archaeon, assembly GCA_964501695.1. Lineage (GTDB taxonomy): Archaea > Aenigmatarchaeota > Aenigmatarchaeia > QMZP01 > QMZP01 > VGIZ01. The sequence continues at coordinate 86 of CAZCTG010000040.1, forward strand.
CGTCCAGTTACGGCGAGCAGCCGCTGGGTTATGCCGTGGGGCCGGCGCTGGAGGCGCGCGAAGCGATGGAAATGCTCTACAGCCGCAGGGGGCCTGCCGACTTGGTCGAGAAAGTCGCCCACCTGTCAGGCGTGCTTTTCGGGTTCAGGGGCATGAAGAACGGGGAGGCGCACGCGAGGAGGATGCTGTCCTCGGGCAAGGCGCTCGCGAAGATGAAGCAGATAATAGACGCGCAGGGCGGCGACCCCAACACAAGGCCGTCGGACATCCCTGTCGGCGGCAGGCGCGTGAAGGTGGTGTCCGATATATCAGGCCACGTATGGTGGGTAAGCAACAGCGCTATAACGCAGATAGCGAGGGCGGCAGGTTCGCCTAAGGACAAGGGCGCGGGCGTCCTTCTCCGCAAGAAGATAGGCAACAAAGTGACCAAGGGCGACGTTCTCTTCGAGATATACGCCGACAAGACGCACAAGCTGAACCACGCGTTGAAGATTGCCGAAGACGCCAGCGCCATGGGCGTAGGCGACATCTCCAACATGGTCATGCTCACGCTGCCTGAGGAGAAGGAGCACAGGCGGCACTTCATCATGGAAAGATAGGGGCCGCAGCAAATGAATTTTAATTATCCGCCCAACTTCGTCGCGACAAGGTCCGTGATTATCCCGTAGATTATGCCCGCGCCTATGAAAACCGCCGCGCCGCCGTAGAACGAGATTGAAACGCTTGCTATCACGCCCATTATCGCGCCGCGAAGCGCTGAGTTGCCGTACTTTCTTTTCAGCAGATTGACGCCGCCGGTGAAGCCCACGAGGAAGCCCATCATCAGGCGGGCATAGAACACGGCAAGCAGGTATTCCATCGTCATGGTGAAGCCGGGTATCTGGATGGTTGAAGTGCCGTAGGCGCAGAGGATTCCAAAAATAGCCGAAACAACGAGCGAGATGGCAAGCCTCTTGAGCATCACACCGCCCCATCACTTCTTCTCGGCAAGCCCGACTGCAATGAGCGGTATGCCCATCACCAGAGCGCCTATCATGAATGTCGAGTACTGGTAGTTGCTCACGAATGGGAACAGAACGCCCGAGAAGAGCCAGAAAATGCCGAGCTGCATCCTGGCCGCGCCGTTGCCCCTCAGGGATTCGGCGACCAATGCAGCGCCCAGCGAGAGCAGCCACACGCTGAGAATGTAGAAAGGCGATATCGGAATCAGCTGCATCATGATTGCAGCTGTAACTATTATCGCCTCTATCGCGGCCACCGCCCAGACGTCGGTCACCGTGCAACTCTTGCACTTGCCCTTCTTGCTGCAGCATCCGCATTTGCAGTAAGCGACGCCCAGTATTGCAAGGACTATCCACAATATCGGCACGTAGACGTAGCTGTAGGAGAACACGAGGTAATGCGTCGCGAGGAATCCTATGAAGACAAGCAGCCCCCACACCGCAAGCGGCCTGTTCATGATTATGATTTGGGCGAGGGTGCTTATAAATTATAATATTGGGCTTATCCTTTTCATAAAAGATAACAAAACAACGAAAAATATGATTGCAAAAATTATTGTAACAAGATATGAAAAGAATGAATCAAACATGGAAGAAACATACAAATAGAAATCTCCAGCTGCTACCAATGAACTTGTTGTTGATGCAAGTAAATTAATATTGTCTTCCCAGTTTTTCTGCAAATAGTTCTTGATAACAGTAGACTCTTCACTGGATATAGACAGTTTTTTACTGAATATAGATAGATAGTGATAACAATAATAATAGATATATAATATTGATTTTTTACTAATGAATAGAATTACAATAAAATATGCTGCTATTAACAGAGGAGTATTATCATAGAAAATCTGAATAACATTTATCGTAATAAATTTTATAACAAAGCTTAGAACTATACCAGTAACACCAAATATTAACCAATTGGCTTCCATCTTTGTCATGCAATCCTCTTGCCGAGCGGGGCTTCCCGCTCGGGCTGGAGAAGTACGACGCCGTCATCGCACATTGCACCAAGTATGAGCACTTCTGACGAGAAGTCGGCGACCTGCTTCGGGGGGAAATTGACGACCGCGATGACCTGCTTTCCCAGCAGCTCTTCTTTGCTATAAAGCTTGGTCAGCTGCGCGCTCGTCTGCTTTGTTCCGATTTTCTCGCCAAAATCGACCTTTATCTTGTATGCAGGCTTCCTGGCCTTCGGGAAATCCTCGGCCGAGATTATCCTGCCGACGCGCATGTCAATCTTGAGAAAGTCGCCAAAGCTTATTTCCATGCTACTTCCTCTCCGCAATCTCAGAACAAACCTGCTTTACAAAGTCGTCCAGCTTTACGCCGAACTTAATTTTCTTGTCGCCGCGCATGCGCACGGCAACCGTGCCTGCCTTCTCCTCTTTGTCGCCTATGCAAAGAATGTAAGGAATCTTCTGAAGCTCGGCTTCCCTGACCTTGTGCTCGACCGTGTGGTTCTCGATGTCAAGCTCGGCCCTGATGCCTGCCTCTGCGAGAGCCTTGTACACCTTCTCGGCGGCCTTGTTGTTCCTGTCCGTGAACGCGAGCACGCGCGCCTGAACGGGCGCGAGCCACACCGGAAGCGCGCCGTTCAAATGCTCCAGCAGGATGCCTATGAACCTTTCAATGCTTCCGTATATTGTTCTGTGAAGCATCACGGGCCTCTTGTCAGCGTTGTCCTTGTCCTTGTATGTGATGTCGAATCTTTCCGGCATCGCCATGTCAAGCTGGAGCGTGGCGCACTGCCAAGTCCTTCCCAGCGAATCCTTTATGTGCCAATCTATCTTCGGGCCGTAGAAGGCGCCTTCGCCTGCGTTCATCTTGAATTTCATCCTTTTCTTCTTGAGCACGCTTTCCAGGGTGGCCTCTGATATGTCCCAGATTTTGTCAGAGCCTATCCGTTTCTCGGGCCTTGTAGAAAGCTCCACATGATACTCGAAGCCGAACTTCTTGTAGAACTTGTCCACCATGTCGATTACGCCTGCTATTTCAGACTCAAGCTGCTCGTCCGTGCAGAATATGTGGGCGTCGTCTTGGGTGAATTCAACCACCCTGAAAAGGCCGGACAGCACCCCGGAAAGCTCCTGCCTGTGCACCGTACCAAGTTCCGTCACCCTCAACGGGAAGTCCTTGTATGACTTCGGCCTCTGCCTGTAGATTATCATGCCTCCCGGGCAGTTCATGGGCTTGACAGCGAAGTCCCTGCCTTCGTATTTTGTAAGGAATATGCTGTCCCTATACTTCTCCCAGTGGCCTGATATCTGCCATAGTTTCTTGTCAAGTATGGAAGGCGTTGAGATCTCGGTATAGCCTGCCTTTTTGTGAAGCTCCAACCAGAACTTGACAAGCTCGCCGTATATTAAAAGGCCCCTGTGGTGCCAGAAAACCATGCCCGGCGCCACCTCGCTGAAGCTGAACAGGTTCATTCGCTGGCCCAGAATCCTGTGGTCGTTCTCCTTCAGGTTCTCCCTGTCCAGCTTGGTCTTGGAAATTTCCCTGAGCAACTGGTGTGGGTCAATGGACTTGCCGGCGTCTGCCGGCTCTTTGGCTGGCCTTTCAGCTTGCATAGTGACGGCATTGGATTTGGGCTTGGAAGCCTGCTTTTCGTCGCCAATTGTTATGTCCCTGCTCAGCTCTGAAAGCGGATGGCCCTTGCATTTTATGTCAAAAGCTTTGTACCAGCCGAAGGGGGCGCGGACGACCTTGATTCTCTTGCTCTTCAGTACACCCTCGATATTCTTCAAAATATCCAAAGCTGCATTAGGGTTTGAAAGGCTTGGCGAAAGGTGCGCGTAAGGGTAAAGCACCACGGATTCGGCTTTCACTTCGTTGAAGACCTTCATTATCTCTTCCGCTGCCTTCTCTGAGACGGCAGCGACGTCTGCTTCGTCCGCCTTCTCGACAGCGCTGAGCGCCACGAGGGCTTCCTCCACCCTTACCTTCTTCTTCTCTGTTTCCTCGGCCGACTTTATGGCCTGCTTCTTGGGCTCCCATTCCACGAAGTCGGTGTGCAACAGCAAAAACTTCATATATTCACTTATTCCCCCTCTTGTTTAAAAACCCAAAATATCTAAAAGAGGAAGGAAACCTCGCATTCAACAAAAGAACAAAGCGAGTCCGTCGCCAAGTAGGTGGCGCAATGTTAGCCCCGTAGTACAGCGGTCAAAGCCGAACCCTTTTCGGTTCATAGTGAACCTTGTTGGTTGGCCAAAAAGCGTTCACGGAAAAACTAAAGGGCAGAGCGGCTAAGTATATGAGGCTCTGGACCTCAGGACCCAGGTTCGAAGCTGACCCTTCTCTTGAAAGAGAAGGCTAAGCCTCACCCAAGAGAACAGAATGAAATGCTATGGGCGATGTGAAGCGAAATTCCTGGCGGGGCTATTACTTTTTCCTTGCCTTGCCTATCGCCGCGCGCTTCCTTCTTTTCGCCGCCTTCTTCATTTTTGGTTTTCTTTTTGTGTCGCCTTTCCGAAGTTTCTTTCTAGGTTTGGCCTTCGTCTTCCTGGCTGGTTTCCTGGCCCTCTTGCCGCGGCCTGCGAGGAGCATGGCTGCAATAATCAGCAGCCCTGTCAAAGTTATGACAACGATGACGAGCACCGTGAACAGACCTGCTTCAGGCCTCTCTTCAGGCAATATTATGATTATCGCACCGCCCCTGACGAAGAAGCTCTGCTCGGCATACGCCTTCTGCTGGAAGCCATAGAGTATGCCGACCTTCAGCGTGTATCGTCCCTCCCCGAGCTTTATCTCGTCTATGGTTTTCTTGTACGAAAGGTTCTTCTCGACCGCCTTGGTTTCCATCTGCCTGAATATTTCGGTCGCGTTCTCGTTGAGTATTGTATAGGTCACCTGCACGTCTATCTTTTCCACCAGATTCTTTTCCGTCAGGTTGACGTCGAATGACAGCGTTTCGTTCTCAGTCAGTTCTATGTTGTCCAGCTTTATCAAGACGTCAAACAAGGCCTCGGAACAGTCCCTCTTCTCCTCAGGCTTCTCCTTGTCGCCCGTGCACGTCCCGGTATTGACGCATGTCCTGGTCTGCTTGCCGTTGAAGCAGATGCTCCAAGGGCTGCATTCCCACATGTAAGTGCAATTGGTGTAAACCGCCTCTCCGCCTGCAGGAACAGCGGCAGGCGGAGTGGACGTGACAGATGTCGTGAAGTAGTCAGTCGCATTCACTTCCGAGCCCGCCGAGTTGTTCGCATAGAAAACGATGTCATACCTTCCGGCCAAAGACGCGACATAATAGGCATTCCCGTTGTTCACAAGCTCCAACCTCTCGCTGCTGCCGTTCGGAAGGGCAAGCGCAGCCCATACAGACAGGGCATTGGAAGCCGAGATGTAGAGCCTTATTATTGAACCTGGGGTGGACGATCTCGGGTAGACGTCGTATGCGTCAATGGAGGCTGAAGCCTGCGTGCTGCTGAAGAATCCTACGCTGGCGCTGAAGCTCGTGCTTTGCGCCATGCCCGAACCCGGCTGGAAGGGTGCCAGGAGAGACCTCGCCTGATACAAGCTGCTGTTCGCAGGCGAACCCTGCAGCCCTGCCGTGAACATGGTTAATACGAAGGAGGACGATTCTGCGGCGTATATCGCAGCCACGGCTGAAAGCGATATCACAACAGCAAAGAGCACGACCAGTTTTTTTGCATTCATTATTCACCATCATTTATTCAAATCCAATGGCTTGAATTACATGTCTGCCTTCAAGCCGTCATTCCAAGCTCACGACGGCTGTTAACCAGCCACCTCCGTGAAATTGATGGTCTGGAACTGGTTTTTAATTCTTAAAATGCAACCGTCCAAATCCTTCTTTATATCATGCTCAAAAAATCTCAGAACTATATAACCATCCCTTATAAGTTTTTCATCAACCAATACATCCCTCATCATTACTCTTCGTTGCATAGAATTGAATTTGTTTTGGTCATAACACTGTTTGCATCCATGAAACCAACAACCATCAGCAAAAACACATATATTTGGTTCTATAAAAATGTCGGGCTGACCTAATATTGCTTCGTGAGTTCTAAAAGCAATACCAAATTCCTTTAACTTCATTTGTAAAGCATTCTCTATGTTTGTGTCTTTCTTTGGAAAAACTTGATACAAACGCCTTATTCTTTGTTGCTCCCGCATATGCGGATTGTTTTTATGAAAATTCTTTAAAGCCATGCTTATTTTCTTTTTTGTTTCTTTTGAAGTATTGTGACCCTTCAAAGATTCTGATAATCTTTGTTTCGATTCTTCTGAATGTTTGTATATTCCTTTTTTGCCTTTATTCCAAGCAACACGCCCCCGTAAAGCATTACTTAATTTAGGAAAACGTCTCCCTTTTCTTGCAATAGACATTTTTAGTTTGCTTTCTTCTGAAAAATGTCTATTCCGCATACCATAATTCGGATAAATACTCTCTGGCATTCTCATACCTTTGTTCCAACCAGAAACATTATTTAATGGCTTCCTACCTTTAAGCGATTCAGAAATATTTCTTTTGTGTTCTTCTGTTAATTTCTTCATATCAATCAACCATACTAAAATTTATGGCAGCAAGTTTCCCGCAATATGTCTTGTTTTGTATCGGGATGCACCAGTCGATGTAGCCGCTCTGGAGTATGATGCCGCTTATCTGCACATAGGTCGCGTTCTGGCATAATGAAACGCCATACATTGTGGCGTTTTGTATGCGCTGGCTGTCATACTCTGCCAATGCCGGCAGATACTGCCACTCAAGGTATGCCATGCCGATTGCGGCTGCAACTATCACGCACACCACGATGGCTTCCTTTTGATTCATGATTACTGCTTCTCCTCACACCTTCCTTGAACATCCCTCCACCCAAAGCGTTCCCGTTGCCCAGTCAAGGCACATGGTAGGGCTTGTGGAGTTCCAGAACGTCAGGTTGCCTGTCGCATTCTGGATTGTCCAGCCGTTGCTGAATGTCATATTCCCTTGCGTCATCAACCCCGCCGATGAGTTGAGCCAGCCTGTGGTGTTGAGGTTGCCCGCCATGTAGTTGTTAGCCGACAGGCCGTAGTAGCCCCAGTTGGTGTTGCCCTGTGTCATGCCAGCATCATAAAATCCGTAGAGGTTGGTGATGTAGCTTCCTGTTCCGCTTAAAGAAGCATCTTGTGCGTAAAAATCATAAGCGTTCGTGATGTATGCGGCGTGCCCTGCTGAGTAGGTCTTTGCCTGAAGGTATCCCTGAAAGCCATAGGCCTCGCCAGCAGAAACCTCATATTGAGAACCGGGCGCGTTCTGCACTATGACAGAGCCATAGCTTCCACCGAGGTATGTTATGCCTCTGTTGGCTGTGAGGCCAGTAGGGGCGTAATAGCTGAGGAATGACAGGGCATAGGTGCTTGTGGCACCAGCGTCGGACGGCGCATTGATAAGGCGGAAATAGTTGGCGACATTCGAGCCTGATGTCGTGCTGGAAACGTATATCGGGTTTGAGGCGCTGCCAGCGCCGCCCATCCCGAAGTAGCCGCTCAGTCTTAGGTTAGTGCCAGCGATGTTATTGAAAACCCCGTGGCTTCCGTTGTAGCCGTATTCGTTGAGCCAGCCTGTGGCATTGATGGCGGGATAGGTCGTGTTGGTGGAGTTCCAGTATTGGTATGCCATGTAGGTTATGTTGGTTTGATTCCATGCTACTGTGGCGAATGTGGAATTCAGTGCGTCTCCACCACCACCTCCGC
>CAZCTG010000041.1:0-7686 GCA_964501695.1 uncultured archaeon
GTCGAGAAGCCCGAGCTTCCTGTGCTTCCGGAAGAAGCTGGCTTCGGGCAGCAGCTCGAAGAACGTGGCGACGACAGCACCGACGACAGCCGCGGGCAGGCTTACGAAGAAGATGCCGGCGAGAAGGCTGAAAACCAGCATTGCCAGCGAGCCCTCGAAGCTTTTCCTGCCGAGTATCTTATGCTTTCCCCAGCGCATACCCACCATGGTTGAAAACCCGTCGCCGACGGCGAGCATTGCGCAGGCCGCGCTCGCTATGCCGAGCGGGAAGACGGCGAAGGTGATGCCGCATCCGAAGAAGAACCAGAACGCGCCCACGAAGGGTCTCGGAATCTTCTTTCTTTCTAGGTCAAGCACGGTGTCCCTGAACTTCTCCTCAAAGCGCTTGATGAAGCCGCGCAGATTTTTTTGCTCCCTCCTTATGTGCTCGGAATAGATGAGGAGCGTGGCGGCTATCAGAAGGAAATAAAACGCAGCCATCCATTTTCCCGTGAATTGCGCCAGCACCACGAAAAGCAGGCCTGACATGTGCACAAGCTTCCTGCGGTTTTCGTCCATGCCTGTTAATTGGTTCTTGTTATTAAAGATGGTTTTGGCCATTATGACTTAACCAATAAACAAAAGAGTGCAACTGAGACCAAGGGTCTCAGGCATGCCATGATTGCTCTGCAATCATGAGCACCAAGAACCAAATGTTTCAGAAAACCCTGCTGAGCCCCCGGCTGCGCAGAAAGTCCTTGAACGGCATTTCCAGACCGCCCACCCTGACGTTTTCTTCGTGGCTCTTGCCGGGTATGGAAACCATCTTACCCGCCTTGACATAGGTGGCCTCTGCCGCAAGGGTTACGTCAGATAACTTGTCCTTGGGCATAAGCATCATATCCCTGTCCTGCTCGTAGGGCAGGCCGTGCTCAAGCGCGAACTGCGCCGCGCGCAGCTCGTGGCCGAGGTAGGCCGCATGGGAGAGCGTCGAGACCAGCCCCAGCGACGTTATCCTCTTGTGCAGATATTTCGCCTTGCTGCCTGAAATCCTGTTCAGGAGGATGTTGTCGTTGCCATAATGGTCTGCTATAATTTCATTCCTGCCAGCACCGACCTTTATTATGAAATAGCCCTTCGGGTCCTGCTCTATGAACTCGGTGACAAGCTCCTTGTGCTCTTCAACCATACCCTTTATTCTAGAGAAAGTTTTAAATTTGGCTCTTCTATTTAGAGCTTACAACACATCTTGGGTATGATTTTTCCTAAAATGTATTGATTTTGAAACCAAATCATCGGCTGCTGATGCCAAGGCAGCAACTGCAACCCGACTGGCTGGAAGATTCCAGCAAGCTTAATCTGGATATAAGCCGAAGGCGCAAATAATTAGATATGGCGCTCAACCGGCAGGACAAGACGCAGATAATCTGGGCATCGAGCTTCGTGGTTTCCGGCATAATACTCGGCCTCGCCATCTGGATGATTCCCGTGATAGGTGTCCTTGCGACTGCCAGCTTCGTGGTGGTCTACATAGGCATATCGGCCGCGTTCCTTTTCGTTTTCCGCGAGATAGAGAGCGTCAAGGCCGACACGCTAGAAAGGCTCAAGGAGCGCCACCAGGAGATGCTCGAGGTCAAGAAGGCCATACAGAGCAAGTATTACAGCCGCAAGATAGACGAGCAGGCCTTCAGGAACATCACGCAGCACTACGAGCGCAAGCTGACCGAGCTTGAGGTCAAGATTAAGAAGCTCCAGAAGAAAAAATAGTGAATGCAAAACGAAATTCTGGATGTGGTTGACGAAAACGATATTGTCATAGGACAACAAACAAGAAAATATATCCACGAAAATGGACTGATACACAGGAGCGTAATGTGGTTCACACTCGACAGAGACTCAAAAATTCTCGTGAACCAGAGAACACCGAAAAAGGATTTCTTCCAAGATTATTGGAGCATTGTTTTGGGCGGGCACGTGAACTCAGGCGAAGCATATGAAGATGCAATAGCAAGGGAAGCATGCGAGGAAACGGGCATCCGCGCCAAACCAATATTTCTTGATTCTTTCAAGAAAAGGTTCAACGACAAAGACAGAGAAAACGTCCGCGTCTATGCTTTTAAGATATCCAATATGCCGATAACAGACCCAGATGAAATAAAGCGGTGGATGTTTTTGTACCCATGCGAGGCTGAAATAAAAATGAAAAAAGAGAGATTCCTGCCAGAGACTGAAACACTATTCAAAATACTGAAAAACAATTACAATGTTCTGGTCTAATTATTTTTCTGGGCTATCTTCTGTGCGGCCAGCGGCAACTCTATCGCGATTATCTTGGATTCGCCCTCGTTCATGTTGACGCCGTAGACGCGGTCGGCCTCCCTGACCATGTGGTCGTTGTGCGATATGATGATGAACTGCGACCCCACGCTGTGCTTCTTTAGCAGCCCGACCACCTTCTTCGTGTTCTCCTTGTCCAGCGCCGCGTCGGCCTCGTCGAGTATGTAGAACGGGCTCGGCCTGTGCTTCTTCAGGGCGAACAGGAATGCGAACGCGGTCAGCGTCTTCTCGCCGCCCGAGAGGCTGTCTATGCTGAGCAGCTTCTTGCCCTCCGGCGCGGCGCTTATGCTGAGACCGCTGTCTATGTCGTTCGGCACTTCGAGCGACAGGCTGGCCTCGCCGCCCGCCAGCTCGCCGTACACGTCCTTGAAATGCCTTGAAACGTCGTTTAGCGTCGCCGAAAAGGTTTCCAGCCTTTTCGATTCTATCTTTGTTATCGTGTCAACTATCTTGCCCTTCTCCTCGACTATTTTGTCCACCTTCTGCTTGAATTCCTCGAATTCGCCCCTTATGGACTCGAACTCCTCTATCGCCCTGAAGTTTATCTGGCCGAGCGCGTTAAGCTTCATTATGGTGTCCCTCTCCTCGGCCCGCAGCTTGGACAGGTTCATGCCGACGAACGGCTGAAGCCCCTTCGGGCTTATTCTTTTGCCGCTGCTCTCAAACGTTTTCAGCTGCGCCTTCGCGTTGTCGTACTTCGCCTCCAGCTTGGCCTTCTGGATGTTCAGCCTGCCGATTTCCTGCTGCATGGCGAGCCTGCGCTCGTAAGCCGCCGCCCGCTTGGCCTTCGCCGCCTTCATCTTCTCGTCGAGCCGTATCCTGTCCTTCTCGAACGTCAGCCTGAACGAGCCCTTGTCCTTGTCGGCGAGCTTCTCAAGCTCCGCGTTCAGCTCGCGCAGCCTGTTCTCCAGCGCGATGTTCTCGTCCTCCAGCTTGGCCTTCTCCTTCATGTACTGGCCTATCTCGGGCTTCTCCTCGGCAACCTTCTTGTTGTAGAACCCGCCTATGACGGCGCCGGACGATTCTATGAGGTCGCCGTCGAGCGTGACCATCCTCGTCCTCGATGACTTCGCAAGCGATTTCGCCTTGTCTATGCCCTCGACGCAGGCGGTCGAGCCCAGCGCGTACAGCACAGCCGGCGCGTATTTCCGGTCGAACTTGACGAGGTCTGACATCCAGCCAATGGCACCAGCAGGCAGCGCGCCCCTGCCTGAAGAAATCCTGTCAAGCGGTACGAACCTCGCCCTGCCCGCGCGGCTCTCCTTCAGCCTCTTCACGCAGGCAACCGCGGTGTCCGTGGAATCCACGACGATGTCCTGCATGTGCGAGCCCGCAGCGACCTCGGCCGCGACCCTGTAATCCCTTGGTATCGTCATAAGCCCTGCCAGCGGGCCGAACACACCCTTCACCCCCGACACGGATTTTGCGGCGGGGTTCAGCCTTTCGTCCATACCCCTGAGCCTGTCGGTCACATTCGCCAGCCTTGCAGCCTCGCGCTCGTTGGACTCCATCTTGTACCTGAGCCTGTCGGCTTCTGCCTGGAGCTTCACGAGCTTCTTGCTCTCCTCCATCTGGCTGGAGGCCTTGACCACATACCTCGCCATCTCCTCGAACCCGCGCTCATAGCCGCCTATCTCTGCGTCCAGCTTCGCCACCTCGGCATCGAGCTTCGCCATCTCGGCGTTCTTCTCGCCCGTCTTCTTTTCCACGCCGCCGAGCTCGCCGCCCGTCTCTTCGTTCTCCTTCCAGATTATGGACGCCCTTATCTTCTCCATGTCGGCGTTCATCTCCCTGTACGCCAGCGCGGCGTCGCGCTCCTGCTTCAGCTTCGCGACTATGCTGCCCTTCTCGTTAAGCAGTATCTCCGCCTCCTTCACCTTTGCGCCGATGGCCTCAAGCTCCTTCATGGCCTTGGCCTTCTTCTCGTCGTATTCCCTGATGCCGGAAAGCTCGTCAAGAATCTGCCTCCTTTCGACTGAGTCCATCTCCACTATCTGGTTGACGTCACCCTGCTTGATGATGTTGTGGCCGTCCGCGTGTATGTGCGCCTGCGCGAGTATGGCGGCCATGTGCTGCTTCGTGACGACCCTGCCGTTCATCCTGTACGTGCTTACGCCCTGCTTGTTCAGCTTCCTGCTTATGACGACTTCGCCGTCTTCGACGGGCAGGAGCTTCCTGCTGTTGTCAAGCACGAGGCTGACAAGTGCGTAGTCGGAGTTCTCCTTCGTCTTGCTGCCGCCGTAAATCAGGTCCTCGCCCTTGTCCGCCCTGATTTCGCGCGAGCTTCTTATGCCCAGGACAAAGGAAAACGCATCGACAACATTACTTTTCCCGGCCCCATTTGGCCCTGTTACTACGGAAAATCCCGTCGGGAACGGTATGGCGGTCTTGCGCTTGAAGGACTTGAATCCCTGCAACGTGATTTTCTGGACCGTTACCATGCAACACACACCCTTACTGCATGTTTCGCGGAATCAGATTGGCAAACATTCCACGATACCATGCAACACACACCTCTACTGCATGTATGCCAGAGTTATAGTGAAATAAGGAAACAACATTGATTATAATTTCCTTGTTTCGCATACTGCGGAACAACCTGTTATCTGGGTTATAAAGTTGTTCCACAGTATCATTTTGATTGCAACTCCAGCACACCATATTATCACAGAATTTTTTGAAACCGACCGAAACGCTTTGTTAAATAAATGATGTTTTCGAACGCTTAAATAACCAACCAACTGCTGCGATGGATATCAAACAATTGCGCCGCTGATTGACTCACGCTTATATCAAGGAAGCGCGAATTATAAAACGGTGTCGCCGTGCTCGAATCGCTTTTCAACTTCAAGGAGATAAACAGGCGACCTTACCTGGCTTTTCTCTGGGCGTTCGCCATCATAACGATATCCGTCATAATAGCGCTCCAGGTCGGCTTCAAGATAGCGGCGGGCGGCTCCGTAGTGAACCTGACGGGCATGTTCACGCTTGCATTCGCCCTCGTCTCATCCTCCTACATAATGACAGCGCTGATACGCAGGGAGGAGCTCATGGAAGAAAGGGCGATAAGGGCGCATTACAAAAAGGGGTTCTGGGGGCGGCACAGAAAGGACATCCTCATATTCCTTTACTTCTTTGGCGGCGCCACGCTGGCCTTTGCCGTCTGGACCACGGCACTGCCTGTTGACACCTTCCAGGCCCAGATACCCACCATATGTGCGATGAAACCTTACCTTTCAGTCTGCGACAGCCCCATGGTGACAGGCGCAGTCACAAATGCTGGCGTCGGGTTCCAGGAGATACTCGCGAACAACCTGAGGGTCACGGCGTTCTCGTTCATATTCGCATTTATCTTCGGCGCGGGCGCTGTTTTCATACTGCTCTGGAATGCCGGCATACTCGGCATATGCATAGGGCTCATGTCCAAGAACCTCATGGAAATACCCATGAACAGCATAAGGTTCCTCCCTCACGGCATTCCCGAGATAGCGGGCTACATATGCGCCGGGCTGGCTGGCAGCCTGATATCAATAGCGATTTTGAGGAAAGCCGACAGGAAGGTCGTTAAGAGCGTGGCCTGGGACAGCATCAAGGTGCTCATGATAGGCATAGTGCTGGTAATACTCGGAGCAGCGATTGAAGCCTACGTCTAAGGCACTCGCCTTCTTCGGCGAGTGAAACTCCAATTCTGACGAGTTCAAGGAAACGATACTGGCTTATAAACATGATGTTCGCTGATTGTCGAATTTTCTTTATATGGGAGTTTGAACCTATTATAAAGGGTACCGAATGCCGGTATGGCAAAGTTCCGCGGTCGGAGTAGTTAATGCTGACCGGTTCTTTAAACAGACGGAGGTAAAAAATGGTAAACCAAAAGGTCGGAGGATGGGCATTCATCCTTGGCGTCGTGATTGCAATAATCGCTGGCTTGGCATCGACATTTGCTGCCATGTACAGCGGCTACGTGCTTTTGGTGTTAGTGGTGCTTGGCCTCATCGTCGGGTTCCTCAACATCAAGGACAAGGAAGTGGTCAACTTCCTGATAGCTGCAATCGCACTCATGGCTGTGGGCACCGCGAACCTCGTTTCCATAAACCTGGCGGTTCCGATGCTGGGCACGCTCGTCCAGAGCATAGTCCAGAACATCGCCGCTTTCGTGGCCCCGGCTGCCCTGGTAGTAGCCCTTAAGGAAGTTTACAACATCGCGAAGAAGATATAAAGTGATTCCCCAGACCTTCAGGTCCGGGTGGCTTTCGGCTTCCTTGTTTTTTCTTTTTCTTTTCATTTCGTCATTCAGGCACGCCTATGGAGCTAAGATTTAAACCAGCCATTTCATATTTATCATGCCTGATTTCAAGGAGCTTTCGAGCAGGACGCAGGAACATGAGTTCTACAACAACCTACCCGACGGATACAGCAAGGGGGAAACCAAATATATCGTCGTTACCGGTTCTGTGATATCAGGCGTGGGCAAAGGCACGTTCACGTCCTGCCTTGGCACGCTGCTTTCGCTTTACCACGGCTTCAGGGTGGCGCCCGTGAAATTCGACGGCTACCTGAATTATGATGCCGGCACGCTCAATCCTTACAGGCACGGCGAGGTGTTTGTCCTTGACGACGGCACGGAATGCGACCTGGATTTGGGGACATACGAGCGCATGATGAACCAGAACCTATGCAAGGACAACTACCTGACTGCAGGCAAGATTTTCAAGACCATCATCGACAAGGAGAGGGCAGGCAAATACCTTGGCAGGGACGTGCAATTCATCCCCCACGTGACCGGCGAGATTAAGCATTTCCTACGCAGCCTGGCTGTCAAGGCCAAGGCTGACATAATCCTTGTTGAAGTCGGCGGCACCATAGGCGACATCGAGAACTCGTACTTCCTTGAGGCAATGAGGGAACTCGGGCACGAGGAGGGCAGGGACAACGTCTGCTTCATAAACATAGTCTACATACTTGAGCCCGGCTCGCTCGGAGAGCAGAAGAGCAAGCCCGCCCAGCTTGGGTTGAGGGCTCTCATGGGCATGGGCATACAGCCGGACATAGTGGTCTGCCGAAGCGAGCGCCCGCTGAAAGAGAATGTCCGTGAAAAGATAAGCATCTATTCAAACGTGCCTGTGGAGCGGGTGGTCAATTCCCGCGACGTCGGCAACATCCACCGCATACCGGTCTTCCTGAAGGAAATCGGCATCGACAGGCAGGTGCTTGGGACGCTCGGCCTGAAGCCGCAGAAGGAACCCGGCAAGCCGACATTTAGGACGTGGGAGGACCTTGTCGCGAAGATTGACAAGTCGCGCAGGCCTGTCAGGATAGGCATAACGGGAAAATACACAACCGTGCACGACTCCTATATAAGCATAATCA
>CAZCTG010000042.1:0-7560 GCA_964501695.1 uncultured archaeon
CATGTGGGACTGATTCTTAACAACATATACTTTTCGGTATACAAACGCTTTTAAGTAAGGCCTTCAAGATTCTTGTCTGGTGGCGGGATGGGTGGCGCGAACGAATTCTTCGGCTGGAAATCGAACCCTTTCACGTTCGAGGTGACGCCCGAGATATTCGTGGGCAACATGCACGAGGTCAACCAGATTCTCGACAGCATAAACAACGGCAACAAGCTTTCGTTCGTCGTGGGCACGACGGGCTCGGGCAAGACGACGCTTCTAAGGTCCATGGAGACAAGGTATGCGAATGACGGCTTCAGGCACGTCATATACATCTCAAAGCCGCCGAAGCAGCCCGAGGATTGGGTGAAGGTGTTCAGGAAGGTCGTGAGCGGAAGTTTTTCGATATTCTCAAAGAAGGATGAAATAAGCCTTTACAACCTGAGCGAGAGCATGAACAGGAAGCTGAACGGCTCGAAGTGCCTGCTGCTGGTGGACGAGTGCCACGAGGCAACGACCGAGAGCATGGAATGGCTGCGCGTGATGACCGACCAGATAGGCGGCATAGTCACGGTCATAGCGGCGCTGCCCGTACTCGAGTCAAGGCTGAAGGACAGCCTGGAAACGTTCCTCCGCAGGGTCAGCACGAGGATAGAGCTGACGAACCTTTCCAAGTCGGAAACGCGCGAGCTCATAAAGCGCAGGATAGAGAGCAAGGGCGGCGGCGACATCAGGCCGTTCACGCAGGACGCCGTGGAGCAGATACACGAGCGGACTGGAGGATTTCCGCGCGAAATCCTCCGCGTGTGCAACGACGCCGCGCAGGAGGCATTCCGCCGCAGCATAAGCACGATTGACGCGGAGTTCCTGAACGAGACGGAAACCCCGCAGGCAAGGATGCCGCTGGAGAAGGTCAGCGAGCTGCCTGGGAAGCAGCGGGTCATACTTGAGACGCTTTCAAGGAATGGCGAGCAGACACCTTCGGAATTGATAGCCAGCATGGAAACGGAGGGCTACAAGGACAACGACAACGCCGTGCGCTCGGTCAACAACCTGCTCAACCGCCTGATGAAGGAGAAGATGGTCGAGCGCAGGAAAGTCGGAAAGGCTTTCAAATACAAAGTTGCTCCAAGAATCGCAAGTCTGATGGTTAGTGCTTAAGCAACTTTGTATGTTGTGCAATTCTGATATCTGTTGCACTCTGAGTACAAAGTTTCTTCAAGGATAGCAAGCCTTTTGGTTCAAGCATAGAAGATTTCCACAAGCCCATCTCTGTGGCTTATGTTCTCTATGTCCGCGAGCGAGCTGCTGATGAGCCTGGTGTCGTCCAGCGCTATGGCGGAAGAGCCTGCGGATTCTGCGGTGAAATCCAGCCGCAGCAAATCGCCGAAGCCGCTGACGCCGCTGGATGCGCCAAGCCTCGTTGAAGCCAATGATACTAGGCCGGGCAGGCTTGCATTCGTCACGTTGAACGTGCCTATGCCGTCCGAAGTAAGGAACGTCCCCGCCTGCAAATCCGTGAGTTTCAGCAGCGATGAATCGTAGGCGACGGAGAGCGCGGCTGCATATACTTCAGACGTCGTATTGATCGAGATGTTCAGCGAGAATATACTTCCATTCAAGACGCTGATATTCTGCGGCCATACGAAAATGTCTGTTGCGCCGTTCCCGCTGCTGCAGTTCTGGTAATCAGTCCCGCTGGAGCCGCAGCCATCCGACCAGTTTCTCTGCTGCGTGCCGTTTGAGCACACTGACCAGTTGCCATAGACCTTCGTGGTGTCGCATGGAGCAGGTGCAGGCGCTGAACCTCCACCACCTCCACCTCCACCTCCCAGCCCGCCTGATGGGCCCAAACCACCTGATGCGCTGTTGTTTGTTTTTGTCTGGTTTTCCTGGCCGCTGCCAGTGCCGCTTGTGCCGTTCTGGTTGCTGGATTGACTTTCAAGCCGCACAGGGCCGCCGAACTTCAGTCCCGTTCCGTCTGCAGTCTTGCCATTGCTGTTTTGCTCTCCGTAGAAAGTCATCATGCCTGTGAATGCAGGTGAAATCATGTATGCCAGCACGGCAACTGCAGCCACGGCCAAAACAGTCCAGCAAGCTTTCATACAACCACTAACAGGCCCTGCCGTAATTCAGCCCGACGGTCGCGAGGTCGAATATGTCAATCTTGCCATTGCCTTCAGGCGCGCCGTCGCTGCCATGCGTAGGATAGATGTCAGCGTCATTGTTCCATGTTGAGCTGTTGGCAAGGCTGCCATAAGCCAGCCCGACTGCCGCAAGGTCAAGTATGTCAGCCCTTTGGTCGCCATTAACGTCGCCGCGCAGCCATATTTGAACATTCCACGGCGACATCGAGGAGTGCAACTGGCCGTCGCTGACATCCAAGGAAACCGTGCCCTGGCCGCAGTCCGCCGTAGCAGGCTGGAAAGCCCAATTGGCTGAGTCGGACTTTTCGGTGCCATTGATTTTCCATGAAGTCGTTATCTGGTCGCCATCGGGGTCGGTTGAGCTGTGGTTGAAGAAAAGGCTCTGGCCTCCCTTATCTTGAGCAGGAAAATGGAAGGCGCAAACCATGTTATGTTAGGAGCAGAGTTCACTATCGTGACCTGGCTTTCGTCGCTTGTGCCGTTCGCAAGCCCGTCGCTTGGCGTCACGACACATTTCCACACGTCCGACTTGTTGGTCACTTCACCCGGCAGCATGTCCGATGCAAAGCCTGGCTGAAACGTGCCGTTCCTGTACCACCTGTATAAGTACGTTATGCTGTCCCCATCAATGTCAGTGCTCTGGCTTGTTATGTTGCAGTTGAGGTCGTCAGTTGTCTTCGGCGAAGTTGGCCCCAGCTTGACCTTCGGCACGGTCGGCGCCGTATTCTGGACGGTGACATTCGGTGACGTTTGCAGCGTGCCGAAGCTCATCCCATCCTTGGGCTTCACAGTGAAATACCAGACTTGGCCCTTTGCCAGAGCGCTTGATGATACTACCAACGTATTGTTGTATGCCGCCTGAAGCACGCCGTTTTTGTACCACCTTATCTCGCTGCCGCTTTCAGGGTCTCCGTCAGGGTCGGAGTATGTGTAAGAACCTGTCAGGCTGTCAGCCTTCTTCGGGTTGGCGGGCGTTATCAGAAGGTTTGACGCCGAAGGCGGGCTGCTGACATTCACAGTCCCGTTGGTTGCGCTCGCCTGCACTGCCTGCAGGTTCGGGTCCACCAGCGTGACGGCGGCCAGGCCGATGCTGCTGCTTCCTCCCGCAATGGCAGTGAAGTTTATCATGAACAACCCCCCGTTGCCTGTTGACCCGTTGGCAGTGCCTATGCGCGTGTTGGCGCAGGTTATCCTTCCTGCAGACACGTTGTTCAAAATTACAGGATATGTGCCTGCGCCGCCCTGCCTGAGGAAATCCCCTTCTGTTGCATCGGTCGCGTTCAGCTTCGCCTTGTCGTAGTACACATCAAGCTGCGCGGCATAAATGCTCTGGTCTGTGCTTATGTTGATAGCCAGCATGAAGCTTGAATTCAGGCCGGCATTGACGCTTGCCGGCGACACGTATACTGTTGTGGCAGCCTGCGCGCAAGCAGTCTGGAGGGAAACAACAAGCAGGAAAAAGAGAATTCCCCAGAGCCGGCAATTCATGCCACTATTTTGGACAGGGGTGTATTTAAGTTGGAGCCCGTCTGCTAAATGCTCCTGTGCTGCAGGCACTTAATCTGAGACAGTTTTATAATCAAGTCATCCTGTCTCAGAGCTGTGAGGCAGATTGTTCTGCCTCACATTAAGCAGTGGCAACCTTCTTTAAGCTTAAATGCACTGCAACATGCTTCATTGCTACAGGCACTTAAGCAGTGGTAACCTTCTTTAAGCTTAAATACCTTATCCGCTTATACAATAACATAATTGTTTATTGAGGTGCAAAAAATGGCTGAAGAGAGGGTGAAGGCAAAGAGACTCATCGGAAAGGTGCTGATTTCCGAGGAGACAGGCAAGAAGTTCGGCGTCATAGGCGATATAGATTTCGTGACCGATTCCGGCGAGCTCATAAATCTTGTGATTGTTGAGCCCACGACTCACACGAACACGCTCAACCTGCAGCAGGATGAGCGCGGCAGGATGCTGGTCCCGTTCTCTGCGGTGCGCTCCGTAGGCGACTTCGTCATCGTGGCCGAGAAGGACATCGTCTGATTCCCAGGCGGACTGGTTCTGGATGTCCGCATCCCGGGCTATTCCATTTCTTTTTCTTTCAGTCGCATCTCCAACCTGCCGATGCGCACGATTATTCTTTTCCTGGCATGGATGAGCTTGTAGAGGAGCAGGCTGACTACTATGACGGCGGCTTGATAACTGTATACAACAGGCTCGAATTGAAGCAGGAACACGGCCGACGTTATTAGGCCGAACAAAGCCAGAACCGGGAAGCGGCCTATATTCACGGGCATCTTGAAAGGCGCATGCAGCATGAACTCCTTCTTGCGCTTGATGCGCACGGATATCAGCGATGCGTTCACGAAGATGAACACTATGAACATGCCTATGTTGGTCATGCTTGCCAGCAGGGCTATGTCGCCGGCATAGACGAAGACGATGGACATCGCCATCACGAGAAAAATCGCGATGAAAGGGGTGTGGGTTTTCGGGTGCACGTACGCTAGGACGCGCGGGAAAGCGCCTTCCTTTGCCATGCCGTATATCACCCTAGAGCCTGCCACGAGTATTATGAGCGCGGTCGAAAGCGTTGCTATGAGCGCAAGGAATGATATGACCGAACCGGTCATGGGTCCGCCTGCCTGAAGTGCCAGCTCGGTGAGAGGCGCATTGCTGGCGCTGAGGCCTTCCCATGGAACCACGCTTACCGCCGAAATAGAGACAAGTATGTAAAGGGCCGTTGATATGACCAGCGAATAGACGAGGGCTTTTGGAATGGTCTTGGTGGGCTTCTTGGTTTCGTCCGAAACTTTCGGTATGGTTTCAAAGCCGATGTATGCGAAAAAAACAAGCGCAGCGGCCGCAGCCACACCGCCCATCCCCATGGGCAGGGCACCTTCAGGCGTCGAGAGGTAGTTGACCGAGCCGAAGAACGGTATGCTTATCATTATGATTATAACCAGAGCTGCTAATTCCATGATGGCAAAGAGCACGCTCATCTTCGCGCTTTCCTTTATGCCCCAGAAGTTTATAGCCGAAAGCAGCAGCAGGAGCGCGACGGCGGTCTCGGCTATGGGCGTGCCGAACATGGCCGAGAAATACCCCGAGAAACCGACGGCCACGGCCGCGGCGGAGAATGCAGCCGTGGTTATGAGCAGCCAGCCTATGACGAACGAGAGCGGATGCGAGCCGAAGGCCTCCTTCGTGTACAGGTATTCCGCCGATTCGTGGGGGAACCGGCTGCTGAGCTCGCAGTAGCTAAGCCCCGTGAAGGCAGCTATCAGCGCCGACAGCACGAAGGACAGCCACACGGCGTTGCCTGCAACACCCGACGCCGTGCCGAGCATGACGAATATGCCTGCGCCTATGATTATGCCAAGGCCGTAGAATGTCGCCTCGAACAGCCCCAACTCCCGCTTCAGGTGGTGCTCGTAGATGCTTTTTTCCATCAGCATGCCTCCTCAGATTTTATGCGGGTGTGTCTGGCCAGCAAAACCACTTCTCTTGACGCTATCCTTCGTGGCCATGCTTAGTGTTTCGCGCAGGGTGCTTTTATTGGTAGTGCAGCAAAGGCATCAACCGCACAAAGAGGGGACATGAAAGGGCATCAACCCTAGGAACATAAACCTCTTAAACAGCCCATTCAAGATTAGTCGTTGAACAACATGCCCCAATTCATCTTCATCCATGGCAAGAACCACGAGCTTTCGATAGCCGAGCTGATGTCGCTCACGGGCAAGAGCTCCGAGGAGGCGAACGCTGAGTTCTCTGTGTTCGACCTGCTCGAGGCCAAGGATTTGATGCAAAGGCTTGGCGGAACACTGAAGATAGCGCAGGCCGTCAGCATTCTGGAAACCAGCGCGAATCAGGACACCGTCGGGAGGACGATAGAGAAGCATTTTCCCGAGTTCATGAAAGGCGTGACGGGCGGCAGGCTGCTGTTCGGCGTGAGCTTCTACGGAGGACATGGAGACCGCGAATTCGTTGAAGGTAAAACCAAGCAGCTTGCAAAGGCAGAAGGCATGAGGGTTTCTGCTGCCCATGCGAAAGGAAGCCAGCTTACTCACACCGAGGTGCTCCAGAAGAAAGTCCTCAGGGATGGCTTTGAAATCCTCATGTGCACGGGCAGGAAACATTTGTATATCGCGAAGACGCTGGCTGTCCACGACCCCTTCGAGTTCAGGAAGCGCGACCTCAGGAAGCCTGTCCAGCGCTCCATATATTCAATCCCGCCGCGCCTTGCGAGGATAATGATAAACCTGTCGGGCGCAAGGAAGGGTGACATTATCCTTGACCCTTTCTGCGGCGTGGGCGCCATACTCAGCGAGGCCGCGCTCATGGGCATGCGCATAATCGGCATAGACACGAAGGATAACTGCATCGGCGACACGCGCAAGAATTTGCGCTGGCTGGAGAATGAATACAAGATAAAGATACCCGACATGGGAAACGCCGTGCGCAGGGAGGATGCGCGCTGGCTGAGCAGGCATTTCAGGGAGAACAGCATCGACGCGATAGTGACGGAACCGTACATGGGCCCGCCACTCAAGCGCAGGCCGGACAGGACAAGGGCGATGAACATACTCGGCGGCCTGCGCCAGCTCTACGAGCATTCGCTCAGGGAGATGCTCATTGTCCTCAAGTCCGGCAGGCGCATCTGCATGGTGAGCCCTACTTTCATCGTGAAAGGCAAGTTCTACGGCCTGAACATGAAAGAAATGGCGGGGCGCTGCGGCGGCAGGGTCATCAACCCTCTTGCCAACTCCGGCGTCACGCACGCGCTGCCCCTGCGCGACTTCGAGGAAAGGCACAACACGCTGAGGGAAATAAACGTGATTGAGAAGGTGTAGCATGAGAAGCGAGTTTCTGCGGCTGATGATAGGAATGGATAAAGTGCCAGAGAGATGCATAGTATGCGCTGGCACGACGAAGGAAGAATGGATAGAGAAGATTCTGAAAATCTTTGATGCCCATAAGAAAATTGCATGCAGGGGGCTCGGATGCTCGTATATGGTGAGATTCAAGAACAAGCCGATGTTGATGTTGTTCAATATGTGGGGAGGAGTTGCTGGCTTGGCGGCGCGCTGATGTTGAGACAACCCCGAATTATATACTCCTGTATATACACGGCAAGAACGGGGAAAGGACCGTGCCGATACTGAAGAAGGGCAAGGCGTTCCCCCTCGGGAGCTATGGGTTGCTCAAATTATATATCAAAAATACGAATAGCATATCAGATACACAAATAGTATCTGGCAAGCTGTGGAGCATAGAGAACAAGAACCAGGCCGAGTATAGGATGGACAAGCTGAAGAGGAAAGCCGACCTGCCGCATTTCCATCTCCACCTGTTCCGCAAGTCGCGCTTCACCTACAACAACGAGATGGGAATACCCTATGCCCTGGCGTGCGCCTTCGGCGGATGGGTCCCTGAGAGC
>CAZCTG010000043.1:0-7521 GCA_964501695.1 uncultured archaeon
ATGCTAGTGTGCCGTGGGAACTATTCTTGTCGCAGATTACCAGAATAAGGATAGGTGAAGACGAGTGTTTATACGGGGATGTTGAGATGAGCCAGTCTTGGAATCATAAGAAGGGAAGTTCTGGTCATAGTATTCCAATCTATTTTACATCAAGATATATTATAAGGGGAAAACAGCTTAAAATAGCAAATCCAAATTTTGAATTGTGTTTTGATGCTGCTGTGAGTGGAAAATCTAGGGTAATATATTCAAGAGGAGATTCTACAACCACCCACGATTTAAAATCAGAACAAGAGCTAGATGATATACCTAAAATATTATTAAGATGTTATGGTTACCGCCACGATTCTCTTATTAAAGGAACTGGAAAAAAATTGTTTGATTTAATTGAAAGGCACAAGAAAAGCCCTGAAACTATTATTGAAGAATTAGAATCATCAGATACAGGGAAAGCTGTGGAAGCTCTCAAAAAATTAAATGAAATACGAGAAAAACAGCAAATCATGGAATCATGTACTATTCATTTAGAATAATGAATTGTAATTAACTAATAGTTTCAACCAAATTATTCTCATGAAAATCATCGAGAGAATGGTTGACGGTGAAATCTATAGGATTCTGTCCATAGGAAGATTCTCGTCCGCGAGCGACGGCAAGCTGTCTGATGAAGTGAAAGCATACCTGAAGGAGAAAGGACTGAAGGCCAGATGGAAAACACATGCGCGGTTTGGTCTGTTTCTCAAGAGGATTGACGAATTTGAGGCGGAAGCCGAAAGGCTTTTCGGCACCAAGAAGGTTGGTGTCCTCGTGTTCATAAATGACACCGAGCCTGACATCCCCATCGACGAGGTTTCTGTGAAGAAAGGCGACATCGTGGAGATTGCATATGTGGGAGAGGGGCCTGAAGCAGGGCATCGGAACAAGAGTGGTCAGAAGGATTCGTTTTTTGAAGGAAGCGACAAGCGCCAGTATTCCTCACCTTACAGGCGCGAGAGCGAATGGAGAAGGCCGAAGGGCGCGTAGACAGCACTCGCCTTCGGCGAGATGAAACTCTAATTCTGTCATATCGTGCACCCGATAGGTTTATATATCCGCGATACATATATTGTATATCCAATACGACAATATTGTGCAATAAATAAGGAGGCGGCGTTATGTACTGCGATTGCGGCTGTTGCTGCGGCCCGAGGGCATTCATGACGAAGGAAGAGAAACTGGAGATGCTGAAGGGCTGCAAGGAATACCTCGAGAAGGAAGCGAAGGGCATCGACGAGGCCATCGCCAAGCTCAAGAAGGGAAATAACTCCTAGCCTGCCACGCCAAGCCCCGACAGCGCGCTCTTTATGAGGTCGCCGAACATGCTTGTTGAGGCGAAAGCGACCATGAAGTAGACGACCATGCTGATGAACAGCATCTTGCCCGCGGTGTACCACTGCAACGACTTATTCTCGCCCTCGCTTATCTTGGTGATGAACATGGCGAGTATCACGACCATCTCGAGCAGGTATATGCCCACTATCATCTGGAATGCCGCGGGCGACGTCGAAGGCGTGCCGAGCGATATCAGCGAGAAGTCGAGCCCGATGCTGGAGGCAGAGCCGACCTGCATCTTCTGCAGGTACTGCCCGAGCGTAGTCAGCACCTGTATGATGATGTCGGCCATGGATACTATAAGCCCTGTTATCAGGGGCGTGAGGAAGTAGGCCTGGAACCTCATGCTGCTCACTGTCTCGCTGAGCATGCCGCGTATGAACTCCTGCGTCTCCCTTATGTTCTTGAGGTAGCGGGATATCTTCAGCATGCTCTCCGCCGCGTAGCTCGTGCCCTTCCTCGACGTGTCGACGACCGTGCGCATTATGTTCCTGAGCAGCCTCGAGGGGTAGAACTTCAGCGAGCCCCATTGCGGGTTGAAGAGCGCGTCCTCGAAAGTCATGCCGAGGTCGCGTATGTTGCGCAGCGTCAGCTTGAAAAGCCCCGATATCTTCAGGTCCTTGACGTCATCTATGGACTTCTCTATGGCAACCTCGGTGGGCGTGCCCGAGCCTATCCTGTTGCCGAGCTGGAACAGCGCGAGTTCGAAGTCGCCTTCTATGCTGTTCAGGCTGTTCCTCACGCGCACGGCCTGGAAGTTTGCGAGCACGAAATACGTGGCCAGCCCTGAGCCCGCGCCTATCACGAGCAGCATCGACATGACCGTCGTCAGCACGTGGTCAGGGTCGGGCGAGGAGACGTACTGCCCGTCAACCACGGGCGGGAACATCAGGCCGGGGTTTGACGCGAAGTAGAAGACGGGAAATATCATTATGGCCGCCATTATGATTATGCCAATAGGCAGCGCAGGTATCTGGCTCTTGCCAATGATAAACCTGCCCGGCCTCGGCAGGTCGGGATGGTTCTTCACGTCGACCTGCGAAACCGTCACGGGCCTGCGCCTCAGTGTGTTGTTTATGAACCATACTATGACTATGGGAAGCGCGATGTCGTACCCAATGATGAAGTGTATGGGCTGCACGACGTTCGACATGAAGACCGCGGCCAAGGGTGCCATTATGGTGCCGAGTATTGGAAGCACTATGCCCATCATGTGTATGACCATGACGGGCAGGCGGAGGTCCTGCGCGTAATGCTTCATCCTGACCTTGGTGCCCTTGAGTATGACGCTCAGCGCCTCGTCAAGGAGGGCGCGCCCGCGCTCGGGCGTCTGGCGCTTGGAGTCCTTTATGAGCCTCAACGCCTCGGAGAATTCCTCGTTCTCGGGCTTCCATCTCACTATGTAGTCGTCCACAGCGTCGTCAGCGGAATAGTATTTCCTCATCTCTATGTCCCATAGCAGGCGGCGCATGTCCCAAGCCAGCGCGCCGGATATGTTCGAGGCCGCGAAGCGCAGCGCCTCCTCGAGGTTCGGCGATATGCGCATTGAAACGACCATGTAAAGTATGGCAAGCACTATCTGGCTGCTCGCGTCTATCCTCGTGTATTTCAGCACGTAGTTCGGGTACTTCATGAGATAGAAGCCCAGCATGGCCCCGAGTATTATTATCACGAGCCCGCCGAGAAGCGGCACTATGCCGGTCGCCATGAGCACCATGCCGAGCGCGGCCAAGCCTATCATGGACAGCACGGAAAGCGACATCACGCCGTCGGGCGTTATCCTCATCCCCGTGAAGTTCACGCAGCTCTCGACCGACTTGCGCGTCCCTTCGTCGGCCTTGACATGCAGTATCCTTGAAGCGAAGGAGACCGCGGCCTCGTACCAGCCCAGCTTCCGCCTCTCCTGCTCCATGAAAAGTCTGTATTCCCTGCTGCGCGCCTCGCCTGGCGAATAGAAGGGCTTGTCCCAGCCGCCCGAACCTGCCGCGGAGGCGGCTTGTCTGTCTGATTGCCTGGCAGCAGCCTTTTTCTTGCCGAAGATGCCCATGAGTATTATTGTTCCTATCGCCTATTATTATTGACAAGAAGACGGCGCATCCAAGAACTCATTGCTTTGGATAAACTATTTTGCCCCATGTTTCAAAAGCAGCTTCGACCAAAATTTTACCTTCATTGTCGCACCTTTCGACTGTGATTTCCAGTCTGTCTGGCTGAAAGTTTGGCGAACCGAACAATATCCAGTGATGGTTCAAATCATAAACTATTGAATAATATTCATCTTGTGTGTCTTTTTTTAAAAAATCCGGGCTGTTTTCTGTCCTTTCTATTATCATCTTATAATTCATGGGAATGAGTTGTCAGTAAGTTTTTTAAGACCATCCGCTTTGATGCATTGCCCGAAGTGCCAAGAGCCATATATTGGTGCGAACCAAAAAGATATCATGTTTGAATGGGTGCTTGCCGCCATAGGTTTGGTGGGATTCGGGCTGGCGGGCTACTGGGACCTGAAGTCGACGGAGTTCCCTGACTGGCTGCCTTATTCAATGATAATCCTGGCGCTTGCAGTGAGAAGCGTCTTTGCGTGGCTGTCATCCGACTGGGGCATACTGTCCAGCTCCGTGCTGGTCGGGCTCGCATTCCTCGCCGTCGGCCTTGGCTTGTACTTCGCGAAGCAGTGGGGCGACGGCGACGCATGGCTGCTCGGCGCGCTGGGCTTCCTGTTCCCCAACATGCCTAACGCATCCGCGGCCGTATCGTCGGGCTTCGCCTATTCGGGCGTGTTTCCGTCCCCCGTGGGGCTGCTGTTCAACTTCTTCATCGTAGCCTTCGTTTACATAATCGCCTATTCGGTGCTGCTCTCTTTCGTGAAACGCGGCATATGGAGCGGTTTCGCAAGGTCGTTCAGGCGCGAATGCAAGGGCGCGGTCATGCTGGTTGGCGGCGCGACGGCAGCTTATTTCGTATTCCTCATCGCCATGTTCTTCTGCTTCGGGCTGGTGCCGCCCTCGCCGCTGCTCGTCGCTTCATTCCCGGCAATAATAGCGTTCATCGTCGTGTTTTCGCATTACGGCATGTACATAGAGAAGAACCTGTTCAAGCGAAGGATTCCTGTCAGCAAATTGCGCGCAGGGGACGTCCCTGCCGGCAGGCATTGGCGCATGCTGAAGCCCGCGGAAGTGAAGGCGCTGAAGCGCAGGGGCGGGCACATCTGGATAAAGGAGGGCGTGAGGTTCGCGCCCGTCTTTGTCATCACCCTCGTCGTGACACTGCTGCTCGGGGACTTGTTCTCGCTGGTGCTGGGGCTGATATAAATTATTTAGCCTTCAAACGAAAATATGCCCATGCGCAAGTACATAACCAGCGAAGGCTCAGGCGAGAACATAAGCGTGGAGCTGGGCGGCGAATTCGGCCCCATTGACATGGTGCGGATATTGAACGAGATAAGGGACTCTGAAACGCCCCAGCTTTTCGGCATAAAGAAGGGCGGCAGCATAACAAGCAACATAGAGGTCAGGAACGGCGTGGCTTACTTCGGCTGCGCGGACGGCAACTTCTACGCGATTGACGCGGAAACAGGGAAGGAACTATGGAGGTTTCCGTCCGGTGATGTGTTCTCGGCCTTCAGGATGGGTAGCAATGCAATTTATGCTTCATGCTTCGACCACAACGTTTATGCTATCAGTTTTGAAGGCAAGCTGCTGTGGAAATTCAGGGCGAACGGCAAGGTCGGCAACGAACCTTTCATATGGGAAGGCAGGATATACTTCGGTTCGGAGGACGGGAATTTCTATTGCGTGGACTCACGCGGAAAGCTGGTCTGGAAATTCCCGGCGAACTCCCCTATCGCAGCCATGCCCGTCGTGCACAAAGGCATTGCGCTGTTCGGCGATTTCGGCGGGAGCTTCTATGCTCTTGATGCAAAAACAGGGGGCCTTGCATGGAAGTTCAGGGCAGGCGGCGGCTTGGGCGGCTGCTTGGTGCACAAAGACACGATATACCTGGCATGCCTCAACAAGACGCTTTACGTGCTGAGCCTCGGCGGAAAGGAGATATGGAGGTACAGGCCAGGCAATACCATAACCACAAGCATCCAATGCAAGCCGTACAAGGACATGATATTCTTCGGTGCGAGAGAGGGCGGCATGTCGGCCATATCCACGAAAGAAAGGAAAAGGATATGGGAGTTTCAGACGAATGAAATGGTGATGTCATACAGCGACACCAGCGAAGGCATCCTCTACTTCGGCGGCTGCGACAACACTTTTTATGCAGTCGATGCTGAAACAGGCAGGCTGGTATGGTCGTTCAAGACCAACGGCCCGAACGCGGGAGGCTGCTCAGTCGTCAATGGCGGGGTCTATTTCGGATGCTGGGACTGCAATGCATACTGCCTTGACGCGAAGACTGGCAGGCTGATATGGAAGTTCCATACCAGCATGGGCAATATGTCTGACTACGTCGTGGACAGGCGCGCGGACAGAGTTGAGCTTAGCGTCACAATAAGATTGCCTGAAGA
This sequence comes from uncultured archaeon, assembly GCA_964501695.1. Taxonomy (GTDB): domain Archaea; phylum Aenigmatarchaeota; class Aenigmatarchaeia; order QMZP01; family QMZP01; genus VGIZ01. The sequence goes on from CAZCTG010000043.1 coordinate 5,888, forward strand.
TGGAAGCAAGGCTGGGGCGGCAGATGTGGGTGCTGAGTTATCCGATTACGGCGAGTTCTCGGGCGCTTACATCGACAAAGAGAAATCCGATTACGTGAAGTCGGGCAGGCGCGGCTACGTGAAGAAAAAAGAATTCTGAAAAACAAAAATCAAAAATAAAAAAGGAAGGTCGAATGCTTACTGCCTTATCGAGTTTATCCTGTCGACCTTGACCTTTCTGACCACGGGCTTCCACACGGAACCGGGCAGCCAGCTGACCTCGGGCGAAATCGTGACCTTCTTCCTCGAGCCCTTGAAAACGTGGATGCTGTATGTCCCGTCCCTGTTGCGCCTTCCCCTCTCCCTGAGCTTGATGTCGGTCATGCCCCTCGTGGCCGCCTTCAGCGCCGCCTGGCGCGGCTGGCGCCCGGTGAATATGGAGACGTTCCGGCCCTGCTTAAGAATGTAGTATTTCTTTGAAGCTCTCTTTGCCATGTCCACACCTCACAATTTTAAATCAGCATGCATCCGCACACTGCAGCGAATGCATGTCTATCAAACATGCGCCTCTTTGCGGCATGTTTGATATCAGCATGAGTCATGCAACAGTTATTTGCTGCAAGACAGTTTTGCAAGTAAGTCTTGGAAAACTGATATATAAACGTTTAGATGTGTGCTGTTTTTGCATTGTCATGACTTGAATGAATATAAAGCGGCCAGCATAAATTAAGAATATGCAGTGAGAACGAGTTCTCACGCACATGTCGCTGTGAAATTGGTGAACATATGCTTCTGACGGCAAAGCCCCTGCAGTTCGAGGCCAACAGGCCGATAATAGTGCTCAACAAGGAGGATGCGGACGAGCTTGGCGTGAAGGCGCTGGAGCGCGTCGAGGTTTCTTTTGATTCGCACAAGACCGAGGCAATAGTCAACGTGGCAAGGAAGATAATAGGCAAGGGCGAAGCCGGGATATATGCCAGCCTCTTCGAGCGCCTCAAGCTGAAAAGTGACCAGGCCGTGGAGGTGAATCCCGCCGAACCGCCCAGGTCAATAAAGTTCATAAAGAGGAAACTGGCCGACAAGCAGCTGTCAAAGGAGGAGGTGCGGGCGATAGTCGATGACGTGGTCGGCGAGAAGCTTTCGGATGTCGAGATAACGGCCTTCGTCGTTTCCCTGCAAAACCACGGGCTGTCAATGGGCGAAGCCACGGCATTGTCCATGGCGATGGCGGAAACAGGAGAAAGGCTGGATGTCGGCAAGAAGGATATATACGACAAGCATTCCATAGGCGGAATCCCCGGCGACAAGACGTCCATGATCCTTGTGCCTATCGTGGCAGCCGCGGGGCTCACAATCCCCAAGACGTCCTCGAGGGCGATAACAGCGCCGGCCGGGACAGCCGACAAGATGGAATGCATAGCGCCGGTGGAGCATTCCATGGAGGAGATAGCGAGGATGGTCAGGAAGACAAACGGCTGCATCGTCTGGGGAGGCGCAGTAGACATGGCGCCTGCGGATGACATTTTCATAAGGGTCGAATACCCGCTCTCCATAGACCCTCTGCTGCTGCCTTCTGTGATGTCCAAGAAGAGGGCCGCGGGCGCGAAATATCTCGCGATGGACATACCCACGGGCAAGGGCACGAAGATAAAGAC
>CAZCTG010000044.1:0-7497 GCA_964501695.1 uncultured archaeon
GAAATGGCCTCCGCCAGCTTCCCTTTCGGCTCCCCGCCACCTGACTGCCGCATCCGCGGCTCGTTTCCGTTCGGGCTCAGGTTCTCCCAGAAAAGCGAGTGGAGCGCGTGGCCCGCGATGTTGAACGAGAGAGATTTAAGCGTCGACTTCATGTCGAGCTCGACGCCGTCTTTCCTCGCCTTATCCAGCTTGCCGAGGATTGCGTTCGCGCCGTCCACGTAAGCTTGGTGATGCTTCTGGTGGTGGATTTTCAGCTGCTCCTCCGACATATGCGGCGCAAGGGCGCCGTATTCATAGGGCAGCTTTGGAAGGGCGTAAGTCATAACATCACAACCTATCACAGCCAGTGATAAGCTTGTATGGCTGGCTTAAAAAGCGGATTGCTGGACAAGGATGTTTTCAAGTGTTTTATAACTTGGCTCTGACAAAGTAAATTTCATGAAAAGCAAGCCCTTGCCAAAGGAAACCCTCCGACCGAAAGACTGCTCCAGACCGAAGGTCTGGAGAATGCCCACCGCAGGTCGGAGCAGTCGTGGAGGAAAATACCGGCTCGGGGACGGCATCGCGCCCGTCAATTACGCAATCGAGTTCAGGCCCAACCTGACTAACTCAACGTTCTCGGGCAGGGCGGCCATAACGATGGAGGTCAAGGAAAGGGCGCGCAGGATAACGCTCAATTCCTACAAGCTGGCAATCAAGAGGTTTGCCGTGAGGCAGGGTTCTGGAATAAAGGTAAGCATGAAGGCCGACAAGAAGAGGCAGACGCTGACATTTGTCCTTGGAAGGGAGCTGGAGAAAGGAAAGGCCAGGATTGAGCTGGAGTTTGAGGGCGCGCTCAACGACGACCTGTGCGGCTTCTACAGGAGCAAGTACAAAACAGGCGGCAAGGAAAAATACATGGCGGTGACGCAGTTCGAGGCGCCGTATGCAAGGATGGCGTTTCCCTGCTTCGACCAGCCCGACAAGAAGGCGACATTTGACGTGACGCTGGTCTTGGACAGGAACCTGCAGGGCATATCCAACATGCCTGTGAAAAGGGAGAGCATGCAAGGAGGCAAGAAAATTCTGGAGTTCGGGAGGACGCCTGTGATGTCCACGTACCTGCTGTTCGTCGCGGCCGGCGAGTTTGAATTCCTCGAAGGGGAGCAGGACGGCAAGACCATAAGGGTTGCCACCATTCCTGGGAAAAAGGAGGAAGGCAAGCGGGCGCTGGAGTTGGCCATGAAATTCCTGAAATACTTCGAGGATTACACGGGGATACCCTACCCCCTGCCGAAGCTGGACATGATAGCCATACCGGATTTCGCGGCGGGCGCGATGGAGAACTGGGGCGCCATAACGTTCAGGGAGCTGCTCGTCTTGTCGGACGAGAACACATCTGTCATCAGGAAAAGGCGGCTCGCGGAGGTCATAGCGCATGAGCTGTGGCACCAGTGGTCGGGCAACCTGGTGACCATGAAGTGGTGGAACGACCTCTGGCTGAACGAGAGCTTCGCGGATTACATGGCATACAAGGCGGTTGACCATTATTTCCCCGGATGGAAGATAATGGACGAATTCCTGCTCTCGGAGACTGAGCCCGCGTTCTCGCTTGACTCACTTGGCACGACGCATCCCATAGAGGTCAGGGTAAATTCGCCGAACGAGGTGAACGAGATATTCGACGCCATAAGCTACAACAAGGGCGGCAACGTGCTGCGCATGATTGAAGCGTTCATGGGAGAGGACGCCTTCAGAAAAGGCGTTTCCCGCTATCTTTCGAACTTCAAGTATGGCAACGCCGAATCCCGCGACTTCTGGGACGCGCTCTCGGAATTCTCGGGCTCTGACATCAGGAAAACCGTGGAAAGCTGGATAAGGCAGCCGGGCTATCCGCTTGTTGAAGCAAGAAGAATGAATTCATCGCTGCAACTAAAGCAGGAAAGGTTTTCGGACAAAAAGCACAAGCAGTTGTGGAGGATTCCGCTTGTAATCCGAACCGAAAAAGGCGAAACAAGGAACCTGTTCTGCGGAAGCAGCATGCGCCTGCCTCTAGAGCAGGGCTGGTTCAAGCTGAACGCAGGCCAGCAGGGATTCTATAGGGTGAAATACGCGGAAAGCGAGCTGGAAACCCTGGGGCGCGAGATACAAGGCAAGCGGCTCGGCCCGATGGACAGGTGGGGTGTGCAGAGCGACCTGTTCAGCCTGTGCTGGATGGGCAAGGCGGGCATAAGCCAATACCTAGACTTCCTAAAGCATTACAGGAACGAGGACAGCTACGTGGTCCTGCTGGACATCTACGGGAACATGAGGTATATATACAACACGTTCTTTGGTGAACCGGGTTTTGAAAAGGTGTGGCCGCGCTTCACGGAACTGATGAAGGAACCCTTTGAGCGCGCCCTGCGCAGGCTTTCATGGGAGCCGAAGGAAGGCGAGCCGCACGAGGACACAATGCTGAGGGCGCTCGCAATCAGCTACCTCGGCTTCGCAAGGGACGGCGGCGTTCTGGGCAAATGCATGGATATGTTCAAATGCCTTTCGGAAAGGGGCGCGGCGATACAGCCTGACATCAAGGGACCCGTCTATGCCGTCGTGGCCGAGAATTTCCCCGCGACATTCAAGGCCATGATGGCAATGCACGGGAAGGCAACCAACCTCGAGGACAGGCAGAAGTTGCTCACGTCGCTTTACAGGTTCAGGGACAAGAAAAACCTTAGCATTGCGCTTGACTACGCGCTTTCCCCGAAGGTCAGGGCCCAGGACCTGCGGAATGTTTTCGGCATGGTGGCGGCCAACCCGTCGTTCAGGCGCGTCTTCCCTCCATGGGTTAAGAAGAACTGGAAGAAATTGGAAGGATACAAGGAAAATTATCATGTCTTCTCGGATTTGCTCGAGGCGATGATAAAGCACTGCGCTGCCGACGGGAAGGAAAAGCAAGTCCGCAAGTTCCTTGCCGCGAAGAAGGTCGAGTTCGAGAGGACGAAGGCCAACTCCTTTGAGTTCCTGAGGATAAACGGCAACTTCGCCAAGAGGAACAGGCGCGAGCTGAAGAATTTCTTCATGTAGAAGCAGCGGCTTCTGCCTGCGCGCCTGTAACTACTTCCCTTTCAGGCGGAACCCAGATTTTATTTTCAACTATGTCGCCTCCTGCAAAAGGAATCATTGAACAGACGCTTTCGCTCGATACTATGGCGCCGTCAACTTCAGGATACATTGTCATCCTTAATGCGGCTGAGTGCCTCAACCCAACGTTGTTGCCCTGCTTGTATTGCATTATCCTCTCATCGACAGCGGGTGTTTCTATCCCCCCAAAATCGTGATATATCAACCTCACGCCAGCATCCAAGACTTCGCCGTACCTGTCCAATATTATAGCCCCATCTTCATGGTTTATTCTCTTCACACTCCCCTTTTCTGTGGTCGGGTTCATGGCGCTGAACAAACCGAATATTGCATCCTCATCATAAAGCTTGCATCCTTTGAATCCGTCAATCTCCTCTTGTTTTGTTTGGTTCCGTGTAATTCTTTTGCTGTGTGACAGAAGGAAATCTTCATTACCGCACACCAACAACAAAGCCTTGAAGGGAGGGGTGTACTTACATTCTTTCGCTGACAAACGAATATATTCTTCCACGACTTCGCATGCAGCTTCAAAGGCAGGCGAATAAGCATTGGACATAATAATATCTTGGTATTAACCTGTTTAAATACTTTAACAGAGGTATGTCCATTATATGCATAATTTACCGGGATTCCCGGCAAAAACAGGGTATTTATAAGTCATCAATACAACATTTCGCCATGAAAATACACTTTCCCAACAGCGCATTCCTCGGAAACATTGACCAGTTCTTGGCATCAATGGACATGGAAGATAAGGCACGGCTTTCCATCACGTTCAACAAGAAATGGGTATGGTCTCATCCCATGGCCCTTTCCATGGCCGTGGCGCTCGGCCTTGAAGTCAGAAGCAGGAACGGCGCCATAGACATTGAACCAATGGAGGCAAAGTCAAGGCATTATTTCGAAAGAATGAAGATGTTTGAATCGCTGGGCGTCAGTTCCGGCATGCAGATAACCGACCACGAACCATCAGGCAGGTTCATACCTTTGACGATAATAACAAATTCCGTGGAGCTGAACAGGTTCATAACTGAAATGGTCCCGTTGCTGCACTCAAACCCCGTCCATGTCGAACCCATAAGGTATGTGATAAGCGAACTTGTAAGGAACGTGTTTGAGCATTCGCGCTCCAAACACGGCGCGATAGTCAGCGCCCAATACTACAAGAAGAGCAACAGCATAAAGATAGGCGTGGCCGACAGCGGCGTTGGCGTAAGGGATACCATAAGCGTATCCCACAGGACCGAAAGCGACAAAGATGCCATAAGGCTCGCCCTGATGCCCGGCATAACGGGCGGCACCGCGAGCAGATTGAAGGGAACCGAATCAAATGCCGGTGCAGGGCTGTTTTTCACGAAGTCGATAGCAAAGGTCAACCGGGATTTTTTCGTCATTTACAGCGGAAATTGCATGTTCAAGCTGTTGAAAACCCCGCAGAACAAGAGGATTGAACTCAAGGCAGACCCCTTCGACGACAGACATTCATTAAGGGACGATCTTCCTTATTGGCAGGGAACGGTGGTGGGAATCGACATAAACTTGAACAGGCATGAGGGTTTTGACAGCCTGCTCGACATGATAAGAGCCGTTTACAAGAAGGAAATAAAGGAGAGGAACAGGGAGAGGCTCAAGAGGGCCAGGTTTTTATGAGGCAAGTGAACGTCTTTTCCCGTACCGGAAGATTCGCCGAGAACAAGGACGCGGCAAGAGAGATAAGGATTAATGAGATACTGCCTGCGATAGAATCCAACGAAGGGGTGGTGCTGGATTTTGAAGGGGTGGAAGGGACCACGCAGTCATTCATCCATGCCATGATAAGCGACGTCATAAGAAGGAAAGGAACCGACGTGCTTGACAAGATATTTTTCAAGAACTGCAACGAAACCGTGAAGAAGATAATTGACATAGTTGTGGATTACATGCAGGCCTAACGTCCTCGTATTCGTCACTCAAGCAGGTTCTTGACGAACTCTTCGGGCTTGAATGGTTTGATATCGTCGTAGCCCTGTCCGACACCTATGAATATTATGGGCTTCTTGATTGCGTAGCAGACCGACAGTATTGAGCCGCCCTTCTCGTTGACGTCCACCTTTGTCATCAGCACGGCGTCCACGCCCACCGCATCGTTGAACTGGCGCGCCTGCTCCACCGCGTCATTGCCCGTGAGGCTGTCGACCACGAGTATCTTGAGGTCGGGCTTGTTCACCCTCACCACCTTCTTCAGCTCCTCCATCAGGTTCTTGTCCGTGTGAGCGCGGCCTGCGGTGTCGGCGAGCACCACGTCCAGCTCCCTGCTCTTGGCGTGCTGCACGGCGTCGAATATCACGGCAGCTGCATCCGCGCCGTATTTATGCTTCACCATGTCCACGCCGAGCTTTGATGCATGCAGTTCAAGCTGCTCTATGCTCGCGGCCCTGAAGGTGTCGCCTGCTGCCAGCACCACGCCGTGCTTCTTCTTGGTGAGATAGCGCGCCAATTTTGCGATTGACGTCGTTTTCCCGCTGCCGTTGAATCCGAGGAACGCCACGACGAGCGGCCTTCCTTCCTTCTTGGCCGCCTTTATCCTTTTCTCGATGTCTATGCCGCCCTGATTGACAGCGTCAAATATGCTTTCCTCGAAGGCACGGCTGACTATCTGTCCTGCTTGGGAACGCTTTATCGGCTTCTCGGCGAGCTTCTGCTTGAGCTCATTCTTCAAGAAGTCCGACACCTCAAGCGCGACGTTATTCTGCAGGAGTTCGCTTTCGTTGTCCTCGAAGAACTCGTCGATGTCATCATCCAACAATCTCCTCTCAGTAATCTTTCCCCTCAGCCTGCCGAAGAATCCTGTCTTCTCCTCCCCGACGGAAGGAATTTCAGCATGCTTTTTTGGCAGCGCTTCTTCTGCAAGATAACCTGCAAGCCTTTCATGAGGCTCATCTTCCCTGACTTCGATGGGTCTTTCAGAAGGCGGCAGCTCAGGTATGGTTCTTTTTGGTTTTCTCGGTTCTGCCAGTTTTTTTGGCTTTGGGACTGATGGTTTTTCGCCAATTTCCTCGGCTGGCGCCTCCTCAATCTTCCTCGTGAGCTTCTCAACGCCCTTCTTAAGCTGCTTCTTCAAAAAGCCGAACATAGAAATTGCTTTGTATTAGTTTAATAAAAAGCTGTTAAATGCTCTTTTCTTTTATTCGGACACTGTTATATCAAACCATGACTTTTTTCTATAGACGCCTAATGGTGTGATAAGAACTCTTCTTTGCTTATCCTTCGAAGAAAAAGTATATACTAAACCATCGAAACCTTTGGAAGCCATACCCAGACCAGCATAATGCTCGGTTATTTCTTGCAGAAGAAGTTTTTCACCTACTTCCATGGGCATGCCAACTTCAAAGTCCTCGACAGTCCTGCTCGGAACACGCCCTGAGGCCTTGACTAACTCACTAACAAGCTCTGCTGTTGTATCTAATGGGGCAACAGCCTGCTTTATAAGAGCTTTGAGTCGAGAATTGTCAATTCCTATCTCACTAGCAAGCAATTCTGATGCTAACCCCCTATCACCGACACTTCCGCCGAGTTGCTTCAAATACGTTCTCAACGGATATTCTGATGTACCTATCATGGATAGTTTTTAGGAATTAAATTTATAAATTGCTGTTTTGCCTGACCTCGTGCTGTTGATGCTTGGTTAACTTATCAACCAATTGCTGGTTGCCATGCAGCTTAGCTTGCCCCTCTTCCGCCGTTTCGGCCTTGTACCACTCGACCATTTCCTTCGTCTTGGCCACGAGGTCGGCCTGCGGCGAGTAGCCGAGCTCCTTCGAGGCCTTTGAGATGTCGTAGTTCCTGTTCGCGGTGAGCACGTCGAGGTAGGCCTTCATCCTTGCAGCCCGCGCCATCACGCCGACTGCCCAAGGCGGCATCCTCCTCGGCCTTTTGCCGAGCTCCCTGACAATCATCTCGGCGAAGTCCACGAACGGCAGGGGCGTCCTGTCCGCTATGTTGTAGACGCCGCTGCCCTTTTCAATGGAGAGCGCGAACGCCTGCACCACGTCGGAGACGTGAACGACGTGCGTGAGGTTCCGCGTGTTCGGGATGGGAAAACCCTTCTCTAGCAGCTTCAGATTCTTCAGCCAGCTCGGGCTGCCCTTGCCGTAAATCGGCGCTATCCTCAGCATAACCGAATCAATGCCTGACTCGGTGAGGAATTTCTCGGCTTCGAGCTTCGATTCGCCGTACGGGTTCATGGGCGCAATGGGGTAGTTCTCGTCAGCAATACCTTTTATCCTGCCATACACGGAAACGCTTGAAGACAGGATAAACCTCTTCACGCCGGCTTCCTTGCAAGCATCCACAACATTCTTCGTGCCTGTTGCATTCACCCTTATTATCTCCTCGCGCGGCTTTGAGTAGGAT
>CAZCTG010000045.1:0-7218 GCA_964501695.1 uncultured archaeon
CCCCAGGCTTGTGACGTTGGTGTAAATCCTGATCGCCTCCTTGCCCACTTCGCCGCCCCTGAGCGAAAGCATCTTGAATAGGTTTATGGGGTTAGTGCCGGATGAAGCCGTCGTAGCCATGTATGAAACCGCGAAAGGCAGCGACCTTTCTATCTGGGACGAAAGAGCCTTGGATTTCATAGACGGGAAATAGAAGCACACGAAGAACATAAGGCCTGCTGCAAGGAACGATATTATAACGGCAAGCGTGTATGAATATGTGAGCTGGGGCACGACAAATGATATGAAGGCGCTGCCGGCTATCATTGCAGCCATGAACGTGACGAAGGAATAAAACACGATGTTCGAAAGGTACTGCTGGACGGATACGCTCATCCTCGCCTTCCTCATGCTGTATTTCAGCCCCTCGAAATACTCGGTATAGGGGCTTACCAGCCTGCCGAAAAGCTTCATCGCAATACTGTCAAACATGTAATCACATTTTTACTGCTTTATATGTACCTTCAATCTCGATGGAATGTTGCATCGTGCATTCAATCACCAATATCAACAACTTGAATGCGCCTGCAGCACCAAAGGTCCGTTGCAGTGTGCATACAATCACCAATCAGGTCGCCATGGCAGCATCCATTACCTTGTCCGGATTGGTGTAATAGGTGCTTACAATCCTCGCGACATCCCTGTAGTCAAAAATATTTTGTTCGTACATCCATTCCAGTACCCTCTTGCGCTTCATCATCTCATTCCTTATACTGTCTTCGCTCATGCCCTGCCTCGTGGATATGCTTGTGAGCAGAAGAGACCTCTCTCTCGTCATGTAGCTGTCGTCGACAGGCTTCCACTCGAATATCGTCCTTGTCATCGGCCTGTCGCCCTTGAGGCCCACGACCTCAAGCACGGACTCCGCCCTCCTTACATATGAGCCATGGAGCCTGGACATCACAAGGAAGATGATGATGTTTATGTTTTCCAGCAGGCTTGGCGGCAGCGATATGGGCGGCGTTATCAGCCTGTCTATGAGCTGGGATATCGTGGCAGCATGGATTGTCGCAAGGCTTGGATGACCAGTAGCCATCTGCTGGAACAGCACGAATGCCTCCTTGCCGCGGACTTCGCCCAGGACTATGTAGTCGGGCCTCTGCCTCAGCGACGATTTCAGAAGGTCGAACAGGCTTACCTCCCCTATGCGGCCCTCTATGGAAAGCGGGGTCCTCGCGACTTCCGGTATCCAGTGAGGGTGGGGCAGCCTCAGCTCTGCCGTATCCTCTATGCTTACTATCTTCATGCTGGGTTTTATGAAAAGTGAAAGCGCGTTGAGCAGCGACGTCTTGCCTGTCGCGGTGCCGCCTGATATGAGTATGCTCTGGCCGTTCTCAATCGCGAGCCACAGGTAGGCGAGCTGCGCGGCATTCAGCGTCCCGTATCTTATCATGTGGGTGGGCGTCAGCGGCTTGTCCATGAACTTCCTGACCGTGAAGTTGGAGCCGCGCCTTGCTATGTCGGTTCCCAGCGTTGCCTGTATTCTGGAGCCGTCAGGCAGCGCGCCGTCCAGCAACGGCTCCGCGATGGATATGCTCTTGTTGCATTTCTGCGCCAGCTTCAGTATGAAGGAGTTCAGCTCTTCGTCTGTTTCGAAGACGAGGTTTGTCTTCAGCGAACCCAGCTTCGGGTCCCTGTGGTATACGTAAATGGGTATCCCGAAGCCGTCGCAGGATATGTCTTCTATGTTCTCGTCCCTCATCAGCGGCTCTATCTTGCCGAAGCCAAGGATGTCCTTCTCTATGAAGTATGATATGACTGACTTCTTCGTAGCGTCGAGCCTCAGGTCAACCATTGAAGCCAGCGTTTTGGCAATTTCCTCGATGAGCAGCTCCTTTGCCCTCACGTCGCCGAGCTTCGTGAAGTCCACATCAAGCCTTTCCTCAAGGTCGCGCTTGACCTTCTCTATCACCTCAATGTCGTACTTGGTTATCTGCGGTTCGTGCACCGTATATACCAGATCGCTTGCTTCGTCGCTCCATCCTATTGTTGCATAGGAGTATACCATCTCGCCTTTCGAGGGATTGCTGGGTATGAGGTTGTACTGCTTCCTTGTCGCGCGCAGTTCCTCAATCTCCTCCATTGTCTTTGAAGGCGCCGCGGCCACGGGCATGTATTTCAGCGGTATCTCAACACCCTTGTCCGCGGATGCCTCTATCTTCTCGGCGCTTATCTTGATTTCGACGGGCTGCTGCGGGCTGGCCATCATTCCGTGCATGACCGGATAAGGATACGGCACCGTAGGGCCCGCCGGAACTGGCGGGCCTGGGAATTTTGTTCTTCTCGAGGCCACCGACTTCGCGTAACCCTGCCTCATCTTTCTTACAATAGACGCTACGCTTGCGCCCTTAGCCTTGACCGGTCTGGCCCTTCCCATAAAGAACCCCGACAAAGCACAGGCTGCCAACTCTTTGGTAGCATCAGCCAGTAGCTTTATGTCAATATAATCTTGTTGCCATTTTTATATAAAACAATCATGCCGGATGTGCTTGTCACTTCACTTTCCATCAATTGCGTCGTTGAGTTTATCCAGTAAAGTCCCGTGAAGCTGTATTTCATGGATGGCAGCATGGTGACATTGAGCCCTTCCGGCGAGAGCCTGACCCTGTATGTTTCGCTGCCTATGGTCTTGGGAATCTGTATCGTGAAGTAAGAAGTCGTGCTGTCCCAGCCCTCCGATGCCTTGACCACAGCGTAAGCTATGTACTCTCTCACCTGCGTGAGCTGGTCTGCATTGCCCGTCTCGGCGAAATAGCTCTCATACGCGCTGAAAGACGCAAGGCAGATGACAAAAATCAGAACTCCTATCGCAAAGAGCAGCACCTGCTCGAAAACCAAGATTTGGCCTTTCTGGCGCTTTGGTTTTGATATCGAACTTGCTTGTTTCCTTTGAAGAATGCAAGGTGCCATGATTAATATTGGTTGCCTTTGTTATTATTGGTTTCAGCACTGCCAAAACAAGCAGGGACGTTATTTCATATGTTGCCTAAACCAGCTTGACACCTATCTTGGTAACGACCGTGTCGGGATTTCCAGGTATGGTTTCGGTGCTCTTGAAGCTGAGCATGAGCTTGCCCGTTCCTGTGGCATGCTTATTGCAGTTTTCAAGGTCAGTATCGCCGCAGAGTTTTATCATATACAACTTGGTCTGCGCACCGGATGTACGCAGCTGCCTGTACCGGAGCCTGCTGTAAAGGATATAGCTGCCCTCAGTTGTCTTGTTCTGCTTCACGGTTATTATTCCCGGAGAGCTCTGGCCGAACACACCGATGCCTTCGCTGGCGTCTCCGAAATCGGTAGCGCCGAGATATATAGTCCCGCCCTCGGCGCCTGGGTATATTATCGGCTGGTTGACGCCGTACGTCATTATAAGGCTGTTGTTATTGGTGTCCGCGGCTCCGGCGGGCACGAGTGTCACTGCCTTGCTCAATTCGATTTCCGTGGTGCCGCCTCCCGCGTTGGCCAGAGACAGTATCTTCTTGTTTATATCAGTCATGAGGTTGTTGGCTGACGTGAAGTCAGTGGATGCAGCCCTCTTGTCTATGAGAGGCATGCCCCAGAAGTATGCCGCGCCTACAAGGCTGATGACTATACCGCTCAGAAGCACTATAGAAACGGCCTCGGTTTGGCCGCGGAGGCGGTTCGTTTTGGTTTGGCCGCGTAGCAGCGCCTTACGCTTGACAACGGGCTGCTTTTGCCTTTTTGGCGAAGCGCAGGTATTAATCATATCTATACTTTGTGAGTGGGTATTAAAATGCTCTGTCCGTGGTGTACAAAGCTACAGCTATAAAGGCTAAAAAAGAGAAGTAAGGGAAAAGAACAACCCTCCCTCAAGGACAGACCACCGGCATGTGCTGCACTCCGGCAACGGTTCCTATGTTTATCATGTAAGACTGGCCGGAATCACCGCCTGCCACCGTAAAGTCAGCCGTTCCCTTTGTCGGGACAGAACTTACCGTAAGGTCCAGTGGCGTTATCGTGCTGTTTGTCACGCTTTTCTCAACCCAGTCAGCGGATGTTATCGTGCTGGTTCCCGTGTTGACGACCCTCACGTGGAAACTGCCTTGGGCGTCGCAGTAAGCCCCGCCCGTTGGTATGGTGAACGACTTCTCCGTGTATGTTCCCATGAAGCCGCCTATGTAGACCCATGCGGCGCCCGCGAGCGCGACTGTTATCAGCAGCAGCACTATCGTTGATATTATTGGTGTTATTCCCTTCATTTTGACCCTCCTTTTTTCTACCTCTTCTTGGAAAGCATGCAGTTCAGCTTCGCCACTTCCGACATTATGGACAGGCCTATTATGGCTATTATTATCAGCAGCAGCGGCGTTATCGCGCTTTCGAGCCCGCTTGTCAGGCCGCCGATAGCCAGCATGTAGAACGTCACGGCCAGCAAAGCCAGCACTACAACGGAAAAGACCTGCTTGAACAGGTATTCATTTTGCACCTTCAATTACATCTCCCCCTCTTTTGAATATCCTGTGCCTGCGGCCCCTGTTGACTGCAGGTAAAGCCTCTTGAGCCGCTTATCTATCATACCTAGGTTGGTTAGCGAAGCCTGTGAAAGCTCGTTCGCCCTCTTGGTTTCGTCGACCATCTCCCCCATCTTCTTGACCAAAGGTTCCATCACGTCCTTTGATATGTCGGAAATGGTGTTCTCTGTCGCCGACATCTTGAGCAACTCAAGGAACTCGCTCATGCCGGACAGCAGGTCGTCAATCTTGCCCGGAATCTTCGATATCTCGTTCCTCAGTTCGGCGTCAGCCTTTATGACATCATCAATGACCCGCTGGTTCGACTTTATAAGCTCTATTATCTGCTCTATAAGTCTGCCGGTTTCGGCGGTAGAACTTGATGCCTCAATCTTGGACAGGCGCTTTTCAAGGCGCCTTATGGGTGATGTAGGCACAACTTCGTAATCATCATCTTCAATGACCATGTATAGATATTTCGCTGAGCCTATTTATAAAATAGGTTATGGCTCATCTCTCGCAAAAATCAGTAGTCTTCGCCGCCACCCATGCCCTCGGGCATCTTGGGTGGTCCGCCCTTGCTGCCGGCCGATATGACATCGTCTATGCGCAGTACCATCTCCGCGACCTCTGCAGCGGACTGGACAGCCTGCAGCTTTATCTTTAGCGGCTCTATGACCCCAACCTTTTCCATATCCGTGACCCCGCCGTTGAGAACGTCGAGACCTGTCGTCTTCATGCCCTTGTCATGCTCGGCTCTGAGCGCAGCAATCTTGTCTATCGGGTCAAGGCCCGCATTCTCCGCAAGGCTTCTCGGGACCACTTCCATGGCGTCGGCGAAGGCCGCGACAGCGAGCTGCTCCCTTCCTTTGAATGTGTCGGCATACTTCCTGAGCGCGCGGGCAAGCTCTATCTCGCAGGCGCCGCCGCCTGCAACGACCCTGCCCAGCTCCAGAGCCGACGCGATGCCCTTGACGGCATCCTCGACCGCCCGCTCGACCTCGTCAACTACGTGCTCGGTCCCGCCCCGTATGAGCAGCGTGAGGGCCTTGGGTTCCTTGCACTCCTCGACGAATATCATCCTGTCGCCCGAAACCTTCTTCTCCTGCACCAGTCCCGCAAAGCCTAGGTCGACCTTCGACAGGTCGTCGAGGTTGGACACAATATTCGCGCCCGTCGCCTTTTCCATGGCTTCCATGTCGGATTTCTTGACCCTCCTGGCCGCGACTATCCCCGCCTTCGCCAGGTAGTGCTGCGCGACGTCATCGATTCCCTTCTGGCAGAACAGCACGTTGGCGCCTGACTTCACGACCTTGTCAACCATGTCGCGCAGCGTCCTGTCCTCCTCCTCAAGGAAGGCCTGCATCTTCTCGGGCGAATCTATGCTTATCTTGGCATCGTTCTCCAGCTCCTTGATTTCCAGCGCAGACTCGAGCAATAGAATTCGTGCGTTTTTTGTTTCTTTTGGCATCGAGCTATGGACGATTTCCTTGTCTATTATTATCCCTTCTATGAGCTTGGTGTCGTTTATGCTGCCGCCCGCCTTCTTTTCTATCTTTATGTTGTCGGTATCGATGCGGCTCGGGCTGCCGCCCCTGCCCGCAACCTTCCTTATCGCGGCGACGCACAGCTGGGAGAGCTCCTTGGAAGCCTTCTCCGCGGACTTGCCTGTCATGGCGGTGTTCGCTATCTTCTCGAGCTTGTCCGTGTCGTCCAGGCCGACAGGCACGGCCATCCTTTCAAGAATCTTCAGCGCCTCGAATTTCGCAAGGCGATAGCCCTTCGTTATGACGGTCGGATGAATCTCCTGGTCAAGCATCTCCTCGGCCTTTTTCAGCAGCTCGCCCGCGATGACGACCGCCGTGGTCGTCCCGTCGCCGACCTCCTTGTCCTGCGTCTTGGCAACCTCGACCATCATCTTGGCGGCGGGATGCTCTATCTGCATCTCGTCCAGTATCGTCGCCCCGTCGTTGGTTATTACGACGTCGCCGAGGCTGTCCACGAGCATCTTGTCCATGCCCTTGGGGCCGAGCGTCGTCCTTACGGCGTCAGCGACTGCCTTCGCCGCCGCTATGTTGTTCCTCTGCGCGTCCCTGCCCTTGCTCCTGAGCGCGCCTTCTGGCAGTATGAATATCGGCTGCCCGCCCATCTGGCCCATCTGTCCGTTCACCATAAACATCCACTTGTTTCAGTAGAGATATCATACACTTCAGATTTAAAAGCATTACGCACGAAAGAGCCTCTCGGCCTGTTATCGTTCCCCTTGCATATGAATTCGCCTTGCTTGCCTGATTTTTAAATCTCCCCTTAAAATAAGCTTATTTGACTTCATAAGCCAAGATAAAAAGCAGTAGATAGTTCAGGTCCAGTAGCTCAGTCGGTTAAACCCTTTTCAAGGTGCTTGGAGAAAAAGCGTTTACGGAAAAGGAAGGGGGTTACGGAAAGAGCAACGGTCTTATAAGCCGTAGGTCCTGGGTTCGATTGCATCAAAGGCGCTTCAATCTCTGCCTTGACAGCGAGTTGATATCTGCAGGTCAGAGACCTGCAGCAGTCTGAGGCTGTCTGGTGCCGGATATCCCAGCTGGACCATAACCACTTCTTATAAATCAGGCGGCCTACCCCGCCATGAACTTCTTGCCCTTGTGCATCAGGAATAGCGCCGCCATCTGCTCCATGAACTTGGGCTGCGCGACCACTATGTCCATGC
>CAZCTG010000046.1:0-7065 GCA_964501695.1 uncultured archaeon
GGCCGCGCCTTCCGAAGCCGCGCAATTCAAGGCCGTGCAGGCGCTCGCGGCGCCTGCCAAGCCGAAGAGCAAGCGGCGCAGGCTGCAGGAATTGGTGACTGGCAAGGAGACCATCACGCTTCCAGCAGGCAGCATGTCTAAAACTGATACCTCGCATACACCAAAAGAACAAAGCGAGTCCGTCGCCAAGAGGAAAGCGAAACGACGCTGGTATGAAACATATAGATGGTTCATCAGCTCGGAGGGCAACACCGTCATCTCGGGCAAGAACGCGCTGCAGAACGAGAGTGCGATAAAGAACAGGCTCAAGGCAGGCGATGCGGCGTTCCACGCGGACATTCACGGGGCCGCTTTCGTCGTGGCGAAGGCCGATGAAGGTGGCAATGTCGGGCCGCTTACGGTAAAGGAGGCGGCCGAGTTCGCCGCAGCGCACAGCAAGGCATGGTCTTCGGGCCTCAGCGAAATTGACGTGCTGCAGTTCAAGTACGGCCAGCTCAGCAAGACCACGCCCGAAGGCGCGAAGATGCCGCGCGGCTCCTTCTACGCGCCGCGCCCCCACGCCACGCACGAGAAGGTCGGGGTGAAGCTCTCCATAGGGGTCAACATGGCGGATGAAACCCAGGTCGTTGTTTTCGCGGGCCCGCTCATGCCTGTTAGGAAGCTGTGCAGGTACTTCGTCACAATACAGCCCGGCGGCACCGAGGGAAACGAGCTGGCGCAGAAAGTGAAGAATGCAATCCTGGCGAAGTGCATGCCCGAGCACAGGCGCGCGATTGGCGCGTTGCCGCTTGACGAGTTCGGCAGGCATATCCCGGGCGGGCAGGGAAGCTTGGTCGGATGATTTGAGAGGTGCAGCAATGACATCGAATATCAAGAAAATTCCAGAAAGGCCGTCGTTCTCGCAGAAGGGGCTGGACGGGTTCAAGTTCCCGCTGTCGTGCAAGGATATCGAAATCTATTTCGTGGACGTGAAAGAGGGACATGACAATTACATCATAAGCAAGAAAATAACACATATTTATTACGTCCTTGAAGGCAGCGGATTCTTTGAGATAGAAGGGATAAGGCATGACGCAAGACAGGGAACGCTGATAGAAGTCCCGCCGAACGTTGAATACACTTATTCAGGCAGGATGAAGCTGCTGCTGGTCATGAGCCCGCCGTGGTTCAAGGACAACGAAATAATCACCAAGAAAAATCCTTCTGTCGGATGAATACGCATTGATGCATGTTGATTTAAAGCCTTTATCCAAATAGTCCGATGGACGATTTTGTTGAGATTGAGCTGCTTCCTGTGGATATAATCGAAGCTGATGAACTGTTCAATACGCTGCGCGTTTATAACAGCCTGTGCACGGAGACGTCCCTTTCCCGTCTGCTCATATATTTATCGCAACAAATCGGATGCGACAGGATGTCGGTCTTTCTAAAGAATGGTAACGGATTTTATAATGCCGCCGCCGTAGGGATAGGGGAAGAATACGTCGGTGACAGCATACCCGAGATTTCCGTATCAGTTTCAGCAATGAAATTTGGCGCTCCCGCCTGCTTGGATATGAGCAAATACAGCACGCCCAGAGGCGGCTACAGAAGCGATTTTTATTACGCCATCCCCCTGTTCTCGGCAGGAAGCGACGAACCAATCGGGGTATTGAACGTGACTGATATTGAAGGCGAAGTGGATGAGCAGAGGATTCAGATGCTGACGCTGGCTTCTGTTTTTGCTTCCCGCGTTATTGAACATAATAAAGAGCGCGCGGAAAGGGCGCAAATACTCCTCAGGGCGATTCAGAAAAGAGATGGCTACACAGGAGGCCATTGTGACAGGGTTGATGAATATTCCATGCTGATGGCAAGAAGGATGGAAGCGTCCAAACCTGATTTCTTCAGGCTGGGAGCATGCGCCCCCATTCATGATGTGGGCAAGATTGGCATCCCAGATGCCGTCCTTAACAAACCCGGCAAACTTACGAATGATGAACGTTCCCTGATTGAAAAGCATCCGAGCATCGGATGCCAGATTCTTGGCGACTATACCCAAGATGCCCTAACAATTCTGGAACATCATGAAAGATGGGACGGCAAAGGCTATGAGTTCGGCAAGTCGGGTGAAGAAATCAGCCCAGCCGCGCGCATACTTGCTTGCGCAGATGCATTTGATTCCATGACTTCCGACAGACCTTACAGGAAAGGCATGCCTGTCGCGGATGCGCTGCATAAGATAGAAAGGGTAGCAGGAAGCCAGTTCGACCCGCGAGTGGCTGATGCATTCCTTGCTCTAGCCTATGACGAACCAGATTCCATAGCCACAATAATGTCGAAAAAGACAATCTGATTTATTAGCGGGTTCCGACAAAAAACAGATATGACTGAACAACGGTGGATGCGCTGCGTCGGAGCGCTTTCTGCCATTATCGGCATCGGCTACTTCATGTTTGAAATCCTTTCGAGCCCCGCCATCAGCGAAGCCGCAAAATATTTCTCAATTACCATGATAGTGTTTGCCGCGTTTGCAATCTACGTGCAGACGTATTTCAGGAAGGCATGACAACTATGGGCGCAAAACTGAGGTCCAGGGAGGACATAGGCATCATAATAGTGATAATAGTGCTGTTCCTGCTGTTCCTCGTGTTCCTTGAGACGCAGGGAATCAGGGGAATCAGTTATTTGGTGGGGTAGCTTGGCCGGCACTCGCCTTCGGCGAGGTGAAACGCAAATTGAGAGGAGATTGATGAAATGGCCGCGGCAAAGAAGGACAAGTCCGTCTGGAAGGAGATAGTCAAGGTGGTCAAGGGTCCGTACCGCATCACGAGCGGAGCCGTCGTCGCAGCCATAATAGGCGGGATGATAAAGCTTGGGGAGATAACGAAAACATTCCCGCAGCCCGCCGACACGCTGGCAAACGTGATAATATTCATCGCTGTGCTTCTTGTCATCGCCGACATCTGCAAGGGCGGGCTGTTCGATTAGCGCAGCACGGCTGAAAATGTTAATATTTATACCAGTGACCCAATTATAGCATAAGTCTGCGTTCGTTTAGCCTAGCGTTTGCGTTCGCTGCTTTTAGAATCGGAGGTTAAACATGAAAATACAGGAAAAGCCTGAGCCTACACCTGCGCCTGAGCCGGAAAAGCCTCAGGATGACCAGCCTCAGGAAGGCAACAGCGGGTCCAGCGAAAGCACGGAAAGCAAGTGAGCCTGACCCAGGCAATCTGTTTTATTTATTTTAAGATTTGTTTTATTGGAGCGATGCCTGCCAAAGATATAGGTAAAAACATCTTTAATGTCGTCACTCCGGCTTCTCGCCGTAGAATATGCCGTATGTCCAGAGGCCTCTTTTGAGGGCTTCGTGCTGGTATATGCCACCCAGAATATGCTTTACGCTCGCCCCAGACTTTATGCCCAACAGCCTCAGAATCTCCCAGACGCCTATTCCAAGCATGCTGCCCAGATACATTCTCCTTGAAGAGCGCATGACATTCGCCTTGATGTCAACGAACCTGATTTTTCTGAACCCGGCCGATTCCATCTGCTTCCTGAACTGCCCGGCTTCCGCAAGGTTCGGCACAGCCCATCCGCCAAGCCACTTCCTCATCGCAATCTCTTCCTTAGGGCCGTAGCCCTCCTTGGCAGCGAAGCCGTCAGCGACAACCAGCCGGCCTCCTGGCTTCAATATCCTGTACGCCTCGTTTATGAAATCGCCCTTTTCCTCGGCATGGCATGCGCTTTCAAGCGCCCACACGACGTCGAATGTGCTTCCCTTGAACCCCGTGCTGAGGTAGTCACTGACATGGAATTTGGCGAGATGCCCTACGCCGCGCTCCGCGGCCAGCCTGTTCGCCCTCGCGGCCTGCCTTTGCGCTATGGTTATGCCGCAGACGCGGGCCCCGATGTTTTCGGCAACCCATATTGAGCTGCCGCCTATGCCGCAGCCTGCATCGAGCATGTAATCCCTTTTCCTTATGCCGGCGGTGCTTGCAAGAACCCTGTTCATGTTAATGAGCGCATCGCTGTGGCTTCTTGTCCCGGGCTCCCAGAAGCCGTAATGTATGGCAAGGTCTTTCTTCCCAGTCCATGCTATGTCATATTCCTGCGAACATCCGTCATAGTATTTTATTACATTTTCATGGCCTGCCATTAGATATGATTGGGTAATGAGAATATTTAATTAAAGATAGGACAACTATTATCAGGTGGGTTATTTGTCCAGTTTTGGGTGGAAGTGCCTGGTTCCAGCCTTGGTAGCCGCATTGGCCCTGTTCATGCAGCCAGCTTTCGCGCTTACAGGCTGCAGCGGCGACTGCCCAATCAGCATAATACCAGAACCGCAATCCATAGAGCTCATTTCGCAGTCCACGGTAGCAGTCGATTCAAGCTGGACAATAGCAGCAGACCTCAGCGACTCGTATGACAATTTCACCGCCTACTACCTTAGGGACGAGATACTGAAGGCTTCCAACTCAATCAGTTTGAATGTTGTTGACATTTCTGACGCATCCGGGAGCAAGCGGATAGCCATAGGCAACCCGAACACCAATCCCGAGTTCGGACTGCTGGCAGCTTTCAACGGCATAAATGTCAGCGCTTCCTTGCAGAAAGGCTTCAACCAGGGCTACGTCCTGCTGATAAAACCCAATGAGGTACTGGTTCTGGCGAACAGCACCGCAGGAACATTCTATGGCACGGTCTCCCTGGCATGGCTCCTCAAGAAGCAGGGCGGCTCGATAATATTGCCTAACATCAGGATAACCGACTGGCCTGATTTGGAAGTGAGGGGATTCCATGGCACAGGGTCTTTTGACTGGAAGGGGGAGGATATTGATGCATCAACTGAAAAAGAAAAATGGGTAGAGGTATTGACTAAATATAAGTATAATCTTTGGACAAGCGCCATCTGGGTAGGTGGCCCCGCCTGCCTTACACGCTTTCAGTCAGATATAAGTTCAGTTTTGGGGTACAAGGATTTTACTAAGAAGAGACATTTCTATACAACAGCAATCTTTGACCCCATGACCCTGCGTTGGTTTAATCCTAATTACTTTGAGGGGGTTTATGCACAGAACGTTTCCATGAAATTTGACAATTTGGATAATGCTGTTTCCCTTGAACCGGAATTTTCTGGCGCCCCTAATTTCAATAATCTTGATTTTGAAGAAGACACTGATGAAAATGGAAAGCCCGATTATTGGAGATTTTCTGATGTTACCCACGGAGATAGCGGGGATGATTGGGCATGGGACTGCACCACCAGTTATTCTGGGGATTGCTCCGTTAAACTGAACCTTACTCATACTCTTTCAGGTATTAGTTCAAGCGAGTACTTAGTGAACAGCGACCTGAGTTCAGAACTATATTTCCCCAAATTCACTCTAATGGATAATCAAATCTATTTGCTGACTTTCTGGGCAAAAAAGGTAGAACAAGATAGCAATGGAGGAGACCCTCAAGTTACAGTTAGCTTGCAATCTTCTGATGGAGTAGAATATGGCAGTAGCACCTATATAATCGCAAGTGGAATGTGGTATAAGTATTCAATCAAGTTTTCTACATACAATAATGAAACACAGGTAAGCTTATCCTCCAGAGCACAGGGTACAGGGCCATTGGAATTATGGCTGGACAAATTTGAACTAATAACCTTGAATGACAAGCTGTACAATGTCCTTGAAACACCAGACACAAGACTGCATGTTTTTAACAAAGACAGAACCATCGAATACGAGGAAGGGAGAGATTACAGTCTAATTGAAAGTGGAACTATAAAGCCCCTAGATATATTAAATGGCAAGAAAACCCTGATTAAAAGAAACGCCGCTGGAACAATTCCGGCGAATTCTGAAATAAAGGTCGACTACGACTACGCTGCAAGCCTGGAATCTGACCGCGAGGGATGGACAACCTTTGCGGATTCTTCTTTTTGCGACGAGTATGAAACAATGTTTATTGAGCCGACAATGACTAAAATAGAGCCTGATTTTATTTATATCAATTTTGACGAAATTCGGGGATTCAACAGGGACAGTAGGTCTATTAAAAAAGGGCTGGAAAATTACCAGCTTTTGGCAGAATTCATGGATGAGTATCTTGAAAGAATAAAAAAATACGACCCTGGTGTACGGGTTATAACCGATGATGACATGCAGAGCCCGTTTCACCTTGGGGGCGATGAATATTACCAGGTTCCTTACGGTGGAAAGCCTGGATATACTTGGTATACGCTGGATTTGATGAGCAGGGATTATGAGCAAAGGTGCTGGTGGCATATTTTTGATGATTTTTGGAACAAGATTAGGATGTCCCCGCATCTTTATAACAAATACGGGTTCAAATGGTACATCACTCCCTTTGATAACATTGCAAGCATAAAGGAATGGTCGTACCTTGCCTACACATATAATGCCGCGGGAATGATTGAAGACTCGTTCTATAACCGAATCGGCGGTGTTGAGGCTGCCGCAAACTACTCCTGGAACACCATCAAGGCGCATCCATTGGAATGCAGCCCGGATTATTTGGAGTTGTGTGATGGAATTGACAATGATTGCGATGATAAATATACCAACCCACTCAAAAGATGGGAAACTTTGACCTGGACAAGCAACGTTGATGAAGGATATGATTTAACTTCAGACCCATTCAACTGCGGCAGCTGCGGCAACATATGCTATTACCCAATGGCGTTCTCGTCCTGCGTCAGCGGCACCTGCAGCTTTGACGGCTGCTACACTGGCTATTACGACGCCGACGGGGACATCGGCAACGGCTGCGAATGCAATATCACAAACAACGGTATTGAAATATGCGACGGAATCGACAACGACTGCGATGGCGTCGCGGATGAAGGCCTTGGCTGCGTTCAATGCGGCAACGGCATCATAGAGGCCGGAGAGCAGTGCGACGGAACCAACATCACCGCCACATGCCAATCCCTGGGCTATATTTATGGGTTGCTTTCATGCCTTCCTCACTGTTTATACAACATTTCTGCCTGCACAAACACGTCGACAGCATGCGGCAACAACATCATAGAGGCGGGCGAGCAGTGCGACGGCAGCAACCTGACAG
>CAZCTG010000047.1:0-7020 GCA_964501695.1 uncultured archaeon
CCTCTGAAATCTTCGTGGTGAAGAATATGCAAACCATGCAAACAGCTTCTGATACAGAAAGCTATAAGCCCGAAGGAGAGAATAATAAAGGTGATTGACATGACGCAGAGATTTCAGCCCCCGCGCGGCACGCGCGACTTCATGCCTGAGGACATGGTTAAACGGCAGTATGCCTTCAACACAATCAGGGTCGTTTTCGAGAAATTCGGTTTTCGGCCGATGGACACGCCCGCCTTCGAGAGCTGGGAGCTGCTGGGCGCCAAGGGTGGTGGAGGGGAAGCGATAAAGAACGAGGTCTACGTTTTCAAGGACAAGGCCGGCAGGGAGATGGGTCTGAGGTTTGATGTGACAGTCCCAGCGGCGCGCGTGGTCGCGTCAAACCCGCAGCTGCCGAGGCCATTCAAGCGCTATCAGGTCGGGCCCGTGTGGCGCTATGACAACCCGCAAGCCGGTAGGTTTCGCGAGTTCTGGCAGGCGGACATTGACACGTTCGGGGTGGCAGGCATGGAGGCTGACGCCGAAATAATAGCC
This sequence comes from uncultured archaeon, assembly GCA_964501695.1. Classification (GTDB taxonomy): domain Archaea; phylum Aenigmatarchaeota; class Aenigmatarchaeia; order QMZP01; family QMZP01; genus VGIZ01. Next base: position 532 of record CAZCTG010000047.1, read on the forward strand.
GCGACCATAGAGACGCTCAAGGCGCTCGGCTTCAAGGGCTTCAGGGTGAGGCTCAATGACAGGAAGCTGCTGAATGGCGTGATGAAATGTGCGGGCGTGGCCGAGGACAAGTGCGCAGATGCTTTCCGCGCGCTCGACAAGCTGGAGAAGACCGGCGAAAAGGCCGTGGCTGAGGAGCTTGGAAAGGCAGGCCTGAACGCCCCCATAGTCAGCAAGCTAATTTCGTTGATAAAGGCAAGGGGCAAGCCCGAAGAAGTTCTGGCGTCTTCTGCAAAGAAGCTCGAGAAGGTGGCCGTTGCCGAGGAAGGAATAGAAGAGCTGGAGCAGATAATCGGCATTTTAAAATCATACGGTGTTTCCAGATTCATAGAGATTGATTTTTCCCTTGTGCGCGGCCTCGACTACTACACCGGCCCCATCTTTGAGATTTCAGGTGGCGAAGGCATCGGTACTATAGCAGCCGGAGGGCGATATGACAGGCTGGTCGGCCTCCTTGGCGGGCGGGAGGAGACTGCCGTGGGAATAAGCTTCGGCATAGAGAGGATTTGCGGGCTTATGGAACAGAGAGGCATGTTCAAGAATATCCCCGCCACAAGGACAATAGTTTTTATTGCAGCCGCAGGCGACGGGCCGAAGCTCAGGAAGGCCGTCGTCGAAACGGCCTGCAGGCTGAGAAGCGAAGGCATACCGGCGGAAACAGACCTCATGGGAAGGAAGCTGAAGCAGTGCCTCGACTATGTGGACAAGACGGGCATCCCATACATGTTGATAATCGGCGAAAAGGAGCTAAGGTCAGGCAAGCTGACGTTCCGCGACATGAAAAAACGTAAGCAGAAGGCGCTCCCCACGGATTCTGTAATTAAAGCGCTCTCTGTTTGATGGTTGATTAATATATTCTTCTATGCAATTATAATTGATTGGGATGACAACAGCAAAAATTACTGCTTTCTCATTGTACATTCTGATTATATCAATCCTGATTTGCGGTTCCGCGAGCGCTGCCCAGGTTTGTTCTTCGACAACCGCCCTTTGGAAATTCGAGAGCAATCTGGCGGACAGCTCTCCCAACCACCATGACGGGACTTTCAAGCCATCTGGAAGCCCTACTTATGCAACAGGCAAGATAGGCAGCGGAATAAAATTAAACGGTATTAATCAATATGTATATATCCCTCCCCACCCCACCGACTTCGACGTAACCACAAGCATTTCTGACGACTGGACCATAGACTTGTGGGTCAAAGAAGAAAACCTTGTTCCCAAAAATTGCGAGCTTGTATCAAGAGGTTGTGGTTCTAGTGGTCCTAGTCCTTGGTGGCAATTTACACTTAATGAGCTTTGGAACATTTCCTTTTGGAGTTATAGTGCTGTCCCCAACATTATGGCCAATGGAAGCTACATTTATGATGGCAATTGGCATCATGTGGCCATGGTCAAGAAGGCAGCCAACATCGGCTTGTATGTTGACGGAATCCAGGTGGGATATGATACTCAGGAGACTGGCTGGGACCCCGATTGTGAGGTATTGATTGGAGCAGTTAATTGGATTAGTTCAATCCAAAATTTCTTCAAAGGCACCCTGGACGAAGTCAGAGTGTCCCATGGGAACATCTTCGATGCCGACCCTGACCCAGAATTAACGGACAGCTTTTTTGTCAATCCTGAAGAAGTCTGGTACAAGGACGCCGATAATGACGGATACGGCGACAGCGACAGCGAGCCGCTGGCGCAGTGCTCAAGGCCAGCGGGATACAAGGGGGCTTCGGAGCTGGCTGCCACCACAGGCGACTGCGATGACGACAACCCTGCAATAAATCCCGGTGCGGCGGAAGCCTGCAACGGCATAGACGACAACTGCGACGACCAGATAGATGAGGGCGGCGTGTGCAGCTTCAAGTGCAGGGTTGATACGGCATGCCAGAGCTGGGAGACCGACGTGCTCCACATTTCCTCGCTTTTCAACGCACATGCGGAGCTGCCACCGCCACCGCAGGGCAACTATCCATATAAGATATGCTGCCAGGGGCCTGTGACACTCGGAATAAGCTGCACGGCAGGCACAACCTTCCTGAAGCTCAGCAGCCCGACCAACGCGCACGTGGAGAAGGCAATGCTATACAACTACTCCGAGCAAGCCTGCATATCAGGCACGCTGATAAGCTGCGCCTACGGCAGCGACTGCGGCGATGACGCATGCCTTGCTTCCATATCAGGAGACAGCAACGCCCACATAGCCAACTGCACGGGCGACGGCTCCTACCCGACGAAGGTCTGCTGCTCGCTGGATGACATTGCGCCGCCTTCGATAAGCCTGGATTACATGGGGCCGAGCGGCAACCACTGGCTGGGGGAGAGCGAGAACGTGACGTTCATCGCAGCGGCGTCCGACCCCCTGACAGGCATCAAGGAAATCAAGCTCTACGTGAACGGCGAGCTGAAAAACACCTGCGCATCATCACCCTGCGAGTGGACAAGCTCCTCAGGGTTTTCCGCCGGTGAAACCGTGGGCTTTTCAGCCTCGGCCACCGACAACGCAGACAACACGGGCACGAACTCCAGCCAGTTCACGAGGTGCAAGCTGGACATGGTTTCCATAAACCCGTACGACTGCGGGATTTATGGTTGCGAGCAGGGCAACAAGATAAGGGTCTCGGCCACCTTCTCGGGCAACACCTGCCCCGCGCAGCCATACATACAGGTTGACGCGCAGTCAGCCGGCGGCAGCTGCAAGATAGAAGCCAAGCTCAAGTCAGAAGGCGGGAACGGCGACATGAAGGGCATAAGCACGCAATGCACCGCAGGCAGCCCGTGCGCGGGGGAATGGGAGATACCGGCAGTACCGGAGGCATGCAAGGGCGAGATGGTTTCAGCGGTATCTGCGTCTATAAGGGACGTCTTGAACCCCGACATCTGGAGGCAGTTTGGCTTTGTGGAAAACCCACCCAGCAATCCGTCCGGCTCATTCACGTTGAGGGACGTGGAGCCTTCGCTGATACGGGTATGGGCTTCGGCGACTTACGTCAAGCAGGGCGCGCAGGTCACCATATACTCCGAGACATCAGGTGGCGAGGGGACGAAGAGGCTTGACTGCACTTACGGCTCGACAGGTCTGTGCAGCGGTTCGGCCGAATCCAACCCGAGCTGCACGTTCAACTCACCATGGTCAGCCGACGGCGTGAGGGTTGTGCAGTGCTGGGTTTATGACGAGGACGCGGGCTTTTCGAGCAACAAGACGGTCTCGCTCGTGGCCGACAACACGCCGCCGTCAATAACATGGAACGCCCCGCCATCGCTTTTCTACAGGAACACCGGCACGAACAGGGACATAGCAATAGACGCCTCGGTTTCTGACTCCGGCGCCGGCGTGTCCAACGGGGCGAACTGCAACCCCAAGATAGACGGCGGCACATCCTCCTTCACCGGAAGCGTCGTTTATTCTTCCTCTGCGGGCAAGTGCATGGGCACAATAACACTTAACGCAGGAGGCCTTCCCGAAGGCTCGCACACGCTTACCCTTGACGTGCCTGACAATTCCACGGCACCAAACATAGGCTATTCGACGGCGAGGCAGCTCATCGTGGACAACACGCCGCCGCAGGCATGGATATATGCACAGCCTGACTGGCCCTTCGGACTGCCGAAGTGGAAGAACGCGAGTTCTCAGGGGGTAGTGTTCCCTGTCATCTGGGGGGGCACCGATGCAAACAGCCCGACAGGAGGGAACCTGACGTTCAACGTGCAATTCGGCGTTTTTGACGCATCCGGAGCACAGATTGTAGCATGGACCGACACTGGAAGCTCGACCGGCAACAGCACATTGGTTTTCGGCCCGGCTCCACCCAACTACGAAGGCAAGAACATCTCATTCAGGGTGGAGGCAACTGACCAGGCGGGCAACGAGATGACCTATGAGCGCTGGGGCACTGTGATGGACACCATTCCGCCTTCCTGCCAGATGGGCGAGCCGTACGTGATAGCCTCAGGCAACAAGTTCACAAGGAACGGATTCTGGTTCGTGAATGGCAGATACAATGTGCCATGGGAAGGCACGGATTCCACAACTCCGGGCGGCATTGCTTCCGGCGCGGCATCGTATGACGTCAACATAGAACCCGGAACCAGCGGCTGGCAAGCCATAGAGACCGTGCCTTACTGCAACAGTACAGGCCTGCCGCCCTCGCCGACATCAACCGCATGCGGCATAGGCGACAATGATTACTTGTACGGCTTCAGCTGCCGCTCGATTGACGCTGCAGGCAACATCGGGCCGTGGTCATCAGTCAACATATCCGTCAAGGTCGACACCCAGCCGCCGCTGTCCTTCTTCGGACTGCTCCATGAGTGGATGGGCCGCAACCAGTCCGAATGGATGGGCAGCGAATACTTCAACCTGAGCTGGAACGACAACAACGACGACTATCCCGGTTCCGGCGTGAGATGCTTCTTTGTCAGGTGGAGCAACTCCACGACAAGGGCAAACCCCGACCCGGCCGAGAGGTGGGTGAACTTAACCAGCGCGTACAACCCGGATGACCCGGCATGCCTGAGCCCCGCCATGAGTTCAAGATACTTTGAGTTCGGCAACAGCAACACCCTTCTGAAGGACAACGAAACCTACAACTTCAGCATCATGTCGATTGACAACATAGGCAACGCAGAGCTGTTCGACAGCTGGGCCAGCGGCTCCGAATATTCGGCAAGGGTGAAGAACACGACGATTGACAGGTATGAACCCTTCCTCAACTCATGGGTCAAGGATTCGTCCGGAAAGATAATCCAACCGGGCTACCTTGATTCTTCCATGACAACCTACGTCAACATAACGTCCAACGCATCCGACAATATCTCAGGCATATATTCGAACATAATATACCTGACCATAGTGCAGAAGAGCATCAGCAGCTACATAAGCGCCGCCTCCGAGCAGTCAGACTGCGTCGGAGGCGAATGGAGCACGCCCCCCTACAGCGGCGGCAACAGGACATGCACGGTCAGGATAGATTACGCCGAAGGCACGAGCATAACCTACAATGCAGTCGCGACCGACAGGGCCAACAACACGAACTGGACTTCAGGCGTTGTGACAACGCACCCGTTGTCAAACTTCCTTGTGCATCTTGTCATCATGAGCCTCGGGTCGGGCGTTGACATACCGGCGCAGGTTAGGAACACTGAAAAAACCACGCAGAACCTGACCATCGGGCTCGAGGGCTTTTCGATGGCGGCGTTCATTCCGAGCGACCAGCTCGTTCTGGTCGAACCCTGCAGCTCGCTGGGCAGGTGCGCCAACATAACGCTGTCGCCGGGCGAGGAGAGGACCATATACGTAAGGCTCATGGCAAACGAGATAACCGACGGGCCCGTGGACCTCAACCTCACTGCAGTATCCAGCTCAGGGGTATTGGACAACGACACCGCGTCGATAATCATCGGTTACCCCGCGGATTTCCCGGCCTTCGATGCATGGTGGGCAGTCCTTCTGATGATGATTTTCGCAGGCATAGTTTTCTACAGGACCGAAGCACCAGCGTAAAAATCATTAGTCACACAACAAACAATATCCACTTCAGGATACCCCCATTCTTTGACAGTAATGCAGTGACTTCGCAGCAATTGCACAGATTAGTCTTCAGCCGGCGGCAGTTGCTCCTTATTTTTCAGCCTGCCCAGCCAGAAGGAGAGCCTGCCCTGCGACTTCTCGCCGCGCACGGCGCCAGTGGTTATCCAGGTCTTCCTGACCACGCCTTCGGGAAAGTCCCTGTTCTTGGACAGCCATTGCCTCATCCAGCTCATCGTAACAGGATTGCTTGAGTAGCCGGGCCCGAGGTCGCCGTACTTCTTCTTCAGCTTCTCTATCTCCTCGTCGCGCGCGACCTTCGCTACTATGGAGGCCGCGCTGACGACGGGATACTTCACGTCAGCCTTGTGCTCCGCGACGATTCTTGCATTCCCGGCCGACTTGGAAAGAATCTTGGCCAGCCTCTCGGGCTTCACGTCGGGACTGTCAACATAGACAGCGTCCGGACCGAGGAAGCTGATGATTTCCGCCATCTTCATGAATTCAAGGCGGTTGAGGCCAACGCCCTGGTTCCTGTAATTGTCTATCTTGCAGGGCCCGACCTTGAGCACCATGATATTGTCCGCCACCTTCTCTATCTCCTTCGAAAGGTGCTCGCGCCTGCGCGGGCTAAGCAGTTTCGAGTCCCTGACTTTCAGCTTCTCCAGCTTCTCCAGCTTCCCCTCGGATATCGACACCCCGGCTATGACAAGTGGCCCAAGAACCGCTCCGCGGCCCGCTTCATCAATACCCGCGATGATGTTTTCAGGCATAGTAACTGCTTATACTTATAAGGGTTTAAAATATAATTACAGCACATCAGCGAGGTGGAGCAGCCTGGAGATGGCAAGCACTTAAGTCATATCTTGCCAACTGCATGCTCGTCGGGCTCATAACCCGAAGGTCGTTGGGGGCAGCATCCGAAAGGACGC
>CAZCTG010000048.1:0-6760 GCA_964501695.1 uncultured archaeon
CTGGCGGACTGATACTTTCTCAGCCTTGTCACCAAGGCTCGGGAGTTTGCTTCTGATAAGTTCGACATCTTCTTCATAAATGGTGCAGTTTCCCAAGAGATATTCAGCAACTTTAAGTTTGCTTTTGCCGTCTTTGCAGACACCCAAGAAATTACTCACTTCATCCTTGCTGGGTCTTCTGGACAAGAACTGAAACAACGCCCTTTTCCCCAGCCTCTCTTTGTTGCACATACGACCATATATGGCCCCGTCAAGCTCCTTGGAAAAAAGGATTTCGGCTGCCCATTCCGGGAAGTTGGGGTCCAAGCTGATGGCATAAAACAGGTTTGCAGCGCTGTAGCTGTTTGGATCGAGGTCAAATAACATCTCCCATGCACCTTCTCTCGTGCTTTCCACCCCTATCAGGTCCTGTATATGAGAGATTTTCCTTTGGGAACCGGGCTTTTGGCTCATCATTGAAAGAAGGGCCTTTGCCATTTTTTCCTTCAATTCACAGTTTTTTGATGTTTCCGTCATGTACACCAAATCATTTTCGTTAGCAAACGGCATGAAATTCCCAGCTACTTCTTCCTGTATGTTTATGCTGTTGTCGCTCATGTAGAAAAGTTTTCTTGCCAGCTCCTTGTCTTCGGGATTCAAGAAATCCATTCCCCGTTTCATCAGCTCTTGGCCCGCTCTCATCTTCAGCAGATCGGGCTGCCAGCTATACTCCCCTTCGCCCGCCACGATTTTTTTGAGTTCTTCATCGCTCAACCCGTAGGACATGAGTTCTTTCCACAGGATTTCTATTTTCGCGATGCGCGCCGTTTCCCCTGCCTTTTCCTCAGCTTGTCTTTTCTTAATTGCTTGGCTATCGGCAAAACAAATAATCGCCACAAGAACAAATAAAACAAAAATAACAACGAGAATTTTCCAAAAAACGGAAAAAAGGGCAGAAACAATAGTAGAACTTGACTTTTTCATGGTAGTCCTCCTTAAAAATAATTGTTGAAATTGTTTTGTTCAAGCTAACAAAATGAATAATTCCCCGTTCCAGCGCGAGACGAGTCGCGTTGGACAGCTTGAAGCTGATATTTTTGTTGAAAGCATGAAAGCAAACCTAACCGTATGATAGCATAATTGACAAAAAAACTTATAAGGGCAACTACTTCTCCAAGTCCTTCCTGTCCATGATGCAGAGGCCGCTCGTCGAAGCGTCCTTCTCCATGCCGACGAGGCACTTGATTCCGCGCGACCTGGCCGCGTACGCGATGGAGTTCGTGACCTTGCCGTCGAACACCACGGCGTTCGCATTATCCATGCTCCTGATGGTGTTCTCCACCTCGCCGACGGGAACCCTGCCGAGCATGTTGCCCTTCTCGTCGAGTATGCAGGCAGCCCTCGTGCCCACGAGGTCGTCGAGCATCTTCCTGAACTCCTCCTTCTGCTTGGATGTGAGCCTGACGGGCTTCTCGCCCTCATGGCGGCCGAACCCCATCTTGCTGAAAAGCCCGCCTTCCCTGCCGCGCCCCCTCGGCCTGTCGCGGCTTCCGCGCCTTTCATACCTGTCGCGTCTCGGTTTGTCTTCGTATCTATGCCTGTGAGATGGCGCTTCAGACGAGTGCGGCCCAAGTCTCGGCAAGGCCTGCGGCGCGTCCCCGCCGTTGGAACGGTTCGCGCCCGCCCCGGCCTTCATGTAGGTTTCGAGCGGCACCTTCTCCCTCAGTGCCTTGAAGACCTCCTTCTGCGTCAGCTCCTCGACCTCCTTGCCGCGCGGCGCCGTGGCGACGAAATCTATGTCAGCCTTTATCGAAAGCTCCCTTATGATGAGTTCCCCGCCCCTGTCGCCGTCGACAAAGACCGTGGCTGACTTCCCCCTCGTCAGTTCCGCGACAGCATCGGGAACGGACGTGCCTTCTATCGCTATGGTGTTCCTTATCCCGTACCTGAGAAGGTTGACGACGTCAGCCCTGCCCTCCACTATCACGATGTTCTCGGAGTCCAGCAGGTTCGGCCCGCAGGGAGAGCCCTTGTAGTTGGTTATCTCGTCCGTCCTGACAGCAGCCTTTATCTGCTCGGAAACCTCGTCCACGTTGGGCACGCCCGACTCGGACAGCGTCTTTAGGATTTCCTTGGCCTTGTCCACCACGAACTTGCGCTTGTCAGACCTAGTGTCCTCCACCGCCATCAGCTTTATTTCGGCTGTGCAGGGTCCCACGCGCTCTATCGTTTCCAGCGTGGCAGCGATGAGCGCTGTCTCCGCGGCGTCCAGAGAGCTGGGTATGATTATCTCGCCCTCTGAGTTGCCCTCAACCGTGCTCAAATTGACCTCAATCCTGCCTATCCTACCCGTCCTCTGCAGCTCGCGCAAGTCCAGATCAGAACCCAGAAGCCCCTCTGTCTGGCCGAACACGGCCCCTATCACGTCGGGCTTCTCAACGATGCCTTTCGCCTTTATGCTTGCCTTTACTATATACTTCGTAGAAGTTGGCGCCAATTTCGCCATGAGTATCACCTTTCTCCTTTTTAGTTAGAGCAGACCCTATCGCCTTGTCCAGCTCTTCAATCCTTGATATTCCTGTTTCAGCCATCAGCATATGCCTCAGCCTCGGGTTTGCCTTGATGCGGCGCCGCTGCAGGAGCTTCAGGAGCTTCGCGCAGAGCCGCCTCCCCTCTTTGTCAAAGTCCGTGAGTATGACAATCTGACTTTTTTCGTCAAGCCCATCCACAAAGTCTGCGATGGGTTGTCCGTTTATTGGGATAATGTTATATAGCCCCAGAGCTTTTAAAGCTGAGGCGTCCTTCCTGCCTTCGACAATCAGCGTATAGCCCTTCAGCTCGCCGAGGAGCTTCAGAACGCGTTCAAGGTCTGGTTGCCTCATATCCTTTTCCTAAGCGCTATGCCAATCCTCTGGAGCGCGCTCACGTTGGTGAGGACTGCCAGCAGCGCGAGCATGCCCGTCAGGTACAGCGGGTTAACGGCCGCGGCGAGCAGGCCTATGAACAGCAGCAGCAGCCGTTCGGCGCGCTCAAGTATGCCGCCCTTCAGCTCGCTGCCCTTTTCTATCAACTCTTTTTCCTTGGCGGCAGCCTTCGAGTATGTCGTCATCAGCCCTCCGAACAGGTATACGAAAATCCACACGTATGCGGGCAGCAGGAAATCAGGCAGCGAGGCAAAGAGCAGGCCGAATATGATTATGACCTCGACATACCTGTCGACAATGGTGTCGAGATAAGCGCCCTTCTTGGTGGCGCGCCCGGTCTTCCTTGCGACCGCGCCGTCCACCATGTCAAGGAAGCCCGATACTATGAACAAAGCCGCCGCGATTATGAACGCGCCCTTGGAAAGGTAATAGACGGAAGCGAGCACAGGCAGTATGCTTATCGCCGTCCACTGGTTCGGGGTTATCGGCACGCGCGAGAAGGCAGAGCCAACCTTCTCCGAGAATCCAGAAAACTTCGCCCTGCGCACGTAGAAGGTCATGCAATCAATTCCCTTGCTGTCTTAAAAACCTTGCAACCTAAATCTTTTTTACAATAGGTACAAGTTCTATTAAATTCCTTATTACATAATCCGCCCCGGCATCTTTCAGCTCCTTGGATGAATGCATGCCGCTTTTAGGACTGCCCGCCATGCCTACTGTTATTGCATGTGCTTTAAACATCTGATTCGGGGAATCATCGATGAAAATCATTTTCCTGGGCTTCATTCTTTTCTGAATCCTTTTTATATGCTCGGTCTTGTTGCCATATTCTTCACCCCAGACCAATGTAAAGTACATTCTTATGCCAAATTTCTTCAATATTTCCTCAGTAATCTTGGTTTCTGTTGCTGTTGTTACCATCAGAAAATATCCAGCTTTCTTGAGGCTGGCGAGCGCATCCCTCACCCCGGGAAATAAATCCGCTTTCCGGAAGACTTCATCAACCTTCCTTTCTATGTATTCATCAGCGCATGCCTTTATCTTTTCAGGACCCTCCTTTGGAAATATACTTTCCAGTTGCTTTGGGAATGGTATACCTGTAGTTTCATGGTATCTCCTCATGGCCTCCTGTTTCGGCATACCAAAATGTTTGTTCATGACATCGGCTGCCAGGATACCGTGGAATTTCATACCATTCAAGATAACGCCATCAAAATCAAATGCTATGACCGTTTTTCCGCGTTTTCTTGTGGTCATATGATTTTCCTTATATCAATATCCTTTTTATCGAATATCGGAACTCCCTTATATCTGACGCAAAGGCCGCCGAAATAATTGCCAAATTTTGCGCACTCGATAAGATTTCTGCCTTCCAGAAGGCCATAGGCGAAGCCTGCCACAAACAAGTCTCCGGCACCCGTGGGGTCTATCTCCTTCAATGGCTTGGTTGGAATTTTCATTACCCTGCCGTCCTTTATAATCTCAGACCCCTGCTTGCCTTTTGTTATTAGTAGCGTCACTTTGCTTAAATCATCCAAATCAATGAATTTGCTCTCTTCATAACTTGTATGTAAAAAATCTATCTAGTCCAAGATTTCTGTGAATTTTGTGTCCCTGAGTTTTTTGTGGAAAACCTTACCGTCATCGTCCAAAAACCTTATTATGCCCTGCGCATCGCATATAACTATATCAGAACTCTCCCTAATTTTTCTGAACGTTTCAGGTGAAATCTCGCCAATTACACCTGAAACGATTGCTATCTTTGCTTTGAAATCAATGTCCTCAGGCCTTATTTCGTCGCAAATCTTTGTGAATCTCATCTGCCTTTCTCGACCTGATTCAATAACGCATTCCCATGAGCAAGAAGGCTTGTCCGAAACAATTGGTTTCTGTTTCACATCACCGAAATACATGAAGTCATTCCCAACCTTTGCGACAATCTTATAGTTAAGGTCCAGCGCCTCGAAAAGGCTGGAAATGAAAGCAGGCGGGCCGCCAAGTCTCAAAAACTCATTCTCACGCCTGATGATTCTGTCCTGCGTATAGTTGCCTATTACAGCTATATCTACCTTCTGCATAGCGATATTTTCTTTAGATGTTTATATCTGCATCAAGGAATCAGCATAATGAACTTTAAAACAAGGTAACCCAAATTACATTATGGCCGCAGCCGCAATATTCGACCAGGACGGCATCCTTACTGACACGGAGAGTCTGCAATGGCAGGGCTGGGTAGAGGTATTGAAACCATTCGGCATCGGGATGCCAAAGCAGGAATATATCAGGAATTACGCGGGCAAGACAGGTTCGATTATAGAGAAAGAACTCATCAAAAAGCACAACCTTAGAATCAAGAGGGGGGCGCTGACAAAGAAGAAGGAAACATGGTTAATGTCGTGGTTCAAGGTAAACAAAATTTCTCTAATGCCGTATGCAATGGAAGCTATTGAATTCTTTTCAAGGAAAGGCGCTAGGCTGGCACTCGCCTCAGGTGGCTCCAAAGAAGAGGTTGAACTAAAACTTAAGAAAACGGGAATTCTTGACATGTTTGATGTGATATCCACCAAGAGCGACGTTAGGAGAGGCAAGCCATTTCCCGACATATACGTATTTGTGGCCAAGAAGCTGGGCATAAGGCCTGAAGATTGCATAGTATTTGAAGACACGCAATACGGCGTCGAGGCGGCCAAGGCCGCGGGCATGAAATGCATCGCGGTACCGACTGAATTTTCGGCTGCACAAGATTTCTCGAAAGCAGATGGAGTTTTTCCAAATCTCAAAGAAGCTGTGAGATATGCAGAAGATTCAATGATTTCTACGCTAGAATCTCCAGCACGTCGCGCTCGGCGATGACGCCCATGAGCTCGTTCTCATCCACGACAGGAAGGAACGAGTAGCCTGACCTCATCTTGTCTATGGCCACGGCGAGGTCGTCGTTCGGGTTTACGGTCACGACGTTTGCGTTCATCACCTGCGTCACGGGCAGCGTCTGCGCCTTGAGGTCGTGCAGGGCGTTCCTGGACTTGAGGTGCGAGATTATGTCGTATGGGGTCACGAGACCCAGCAGCACGCCCTTGGTCGCGACAGGCAAGCGCCTGTAGCGGGCGCGCACCATTATGCTGGCGACATCGGCCACGGACATGTGCTCCTTGGCTACCATGGGCTTGTGCACCATGACGTCGCGCACGCTTATGCCTGTCCTGCCGCGCACCCTGTGCACGAAGCTGGCCTCTGAAACAAGGGAAGAGAACTTCTTGCCCACCAGCAGCGGGCACGAATCCAGATTGCGCTTCCTCATGCCCTCGAGCACCTTCGCAGCCGTGTGCTTGGGCGTGACCGCCTCCGCGCTGGTCTCCATGATGTGCTCCGCCTTGGCATTCAGCCTGCCTGCGAGGAATTTGCTGTATTTCGGCCCTCCGCCGAGGAAGTTAAGGACGTCTATAGCCTTTATCATGCCGTGGTAATGAGTCTTGTCATCCGTCACGGGTATCCTGTTGTTGCCCTCCAGCACGAGCCGGATGACTTCGTCTGCCTTGCTGTTGAGCAGGCACGTCTTCACGTCCTGGTGCGCTATGTTCGTGACAGGCTGTTCCGGCTCCACGAACCTTGAGAAGTCAATCATCTTGACCATCATATCACGGTATAATCTTGGAGGGAAAACTTATATAGCCGATTTCTGAAAGGGATGCTTTTTACACTCAATCTAATGTATTATAAAACCATACATATGTTTATAAACATATTGTGCATAATTATATGTATGAATCCAGAGTATATGCTCACCAAAGAGGACATGAGGCAGATTAACGAGAGGTATGGCGGCACTTTGAGGAGCGATGCCGAGATAGAGACCGCCC
>CAZCTG010000049.1:0-6399 GCA_964501695.1 uncultured archaeon
ATGTCCGACTGTGCCAGGGCGTCCTGGTTGAGCTTGTTCGGCATCTGCGTTATCAGCAGCAGCGAGATGCCCGGCTCCCTCCCCTCCTTGACGAGCGTCAGCAGCGACTCGGACGCTGCCGTTTCTCCGTCGCTTGGAATGAACTGGTGCGCCTCGTCAATCATAACCCAAACCATGGGTATGCTCTCCTTGCTGCCCCCGCCCATAACCTCGAACTCCTCGCCCTTCCTGGCCTGCAGCCTGTCCTGAAAAATCTTCCTTGACAGCAGGCCAATTACCATGCTTCTGACGCTCCAGCCGCCAGCGGACCTCGGAAGGTGAGAGATGTCAAGCACTGTTATCTTGCCCCGCGAGAAATAATCCCGCACAGGCGTGCCATGCCTTTCAAATACACCCCAGCCCTGCGCCGCGGAGAACCTTGTCACGAGCGCATTCTTCACCTTGTTGTCAAGCCTCTGGCTGTTCTCAATCTCGTAAATGATGTGCTGGATGGAGTAGTCCTTCACCTTTGACTTTATTAGTTTGATTATGTGCTCGACAGCCATTCCGTTTGTGTCGAGTGGGTTGAATCCGAACGTAAGTATCCAATCCTGTGCCGTGAGTTCGCTGCATGAAACAGTGAACGGCGCGTCGATGCGCACGCCTATGTCCTCGTACTCCTTGGCGAAGCCTCCTGGCACGAAAAGCCTGATGTCTATCCCCTCGGGCTTCATTCCCCACTGCTTCAGCAAACCCCTGTCTTTCTCGTTGGGGCTCCTCGAACTCCAGTAGATGCCCATAGTGTCGATGAAAAGCACGGCGAGGTTGTTCCTTATTTCCTCGGGCTGGCGGGCTATCTCCTCGGCGAGGACAAACGCCGAGTAGCTGTTGTGGACTATGATGTCGTTGGCAACGAAGTTATGCATCGATGGAACTTCTATGTCGCAAACTGTGAATTCACCTTCCAGCTTCTCTATAAGAACAATCTCGTCCCAGAAGATATCGGATTCCGCCATCGCCATTATTACGGGGTTGTTATCGACGGTGGCTATATGCAGCAGTTTCTGTCTTGAAGGCGCGTAATGGACGCTCTCAACAAAGCTTTTTGGTATTGCATAGCCTGCCGCCCTGCCAATTTCGGCCCAGTTCTTCGGCCTGTAGATGTCCCATATCTCGCTGGGTATCGTATCAACGTTGGTGTTTCTTGATATGTTCATGCTCTCGTTCAGACATATATTGGAAATGCCCTCCTTCCTGCCGAAGAAACCAATCTCCTCTATGAATCTCGTAGCATTGTCCGTCCCTATAACAAGCTCAAAGGTATCGAAGAACTTGCCGTTGCACCTCACCTTCCTACATCTCAGCTTGGATATTATTCCAAACCTCAGCAGTAGATTCTGGACGCACCTTGTTAGCCGTTCAGATGAACTTGAATACGAAATAACCCAGACGCCGCCATGTGTTGTTTTGTGTTTGTATACGCTTCCATCGCAGCTGAACAATCTATTCAAAAACAAGGCAAGCTGTTCATTAGGCAGTTTCTGGATGCATCGGGGTATGAACTTGTCCTTTGATTTCCTGTTGAAAATACCTACATTAACGAGCCATTTCACTATTGGTGTTTTGTCATTATAACAAACTTTTCGCGGAGAACCGTCAAGTTTCTTCAAGGAGGATTCCCTTATCTTCCATTCGGGTTTCTTCCTGTTAACCCTGAAGCAGCCTTTCCTCATGGGACTGACCTTCAGGGAAGCGTCAAACAATTCAACTGATTTGGTGAAGTCAGATACAATTTCGGCGTCGGTGTTTGAAAACCACACAAGATTTTTGCATATATGCCCTTCCGCGATAAGATACGCCAGCAACTTTATCTCGTGCTCTGGCATGGGTGTTGAACCCCGAATGGCCAGCTTTCTTGGGGTCGCTATCCTGCTGCCGATAGTAAGCTCCTTGGCGTCCTTCCACCCCTTTATGGTAAGCAATGGGTGCTCGAGGGTAAGCTTTATCTCCCTCCCGGTTCTGGTTTTAATCCTGATTATAGTATCAACTTTGCGCTTGAAGAATCCTGACCTCTGAAGAATGGCAGACTTAAGCTTGCCATCAAGACCGCAGACAGAACCATCAATATTTTCAAGTTCCCTTATAGGAACCATTGAACCATCCTCAAGCGGGATTAATGTATTCTCCTCAAGGCATTTGCCACTCCCGCGCTTCCCCGTGACAAGCATGATATGCGGCCTTATGACGTCCATGAAGACAGGGTTCGTCAGGTGCGCGTCGTCGCCTTCGCCCACGATGTGCTTCCCCATGAAGGCTGTGCCGCGCTCGCCGAACGACTCCATGTCCTTCCTGTCGCGGCCGACTATGATTTTTTCCACCAAAAGCGACACCCCTTTGTCCTTTATATTGGATTCAATCAATATTAAATAGCCAGAAGGGGGAGGAGGTTTTATGGGAATCATTGAAGAGGTTCTGAAGAACAAGGAAGACATACTGGTGGCCCTGCTGAAGGTGCTCGAAGGCAAGGAGTCGAAGGCCAAGGTAAGGCTGGACGGGGTGAAGTTCAACGTCGGCTCGTCTTCCGTGAATATGGAAGGCAGCATCGAGTTCACCTTCGTGCCCATCGAGGAAAAGAAGAAATAGATGCGTGGTTTTCCGTAAACGCTTTTTCAGCAAATGCGCTGAAAAGGGTTTGATGGGGTCACTGGGAATCGAACCCAGATTTGCTGGTTTCTTTCACAGGAGAGTGCTACTGAGAGTTATACTCTCAGGCATGCTATGAGGCAAGCCTCATGCGCACTCACTCAGAGCTCCAAGCTTAGGCACTTCGCCCTGTCTGGAGCCAGCTGGTCTGCCGTTGGCCTATGACCCCCCTCTAGATAGATTGGTTTTGTTTATAATATTATAATATATATTCCGCAATCTAGCTTAAGTTGTGAGTGTTGTAGTGGTATATATTATGGATTTCATAAAGTAATTGCATGAAATACAACATTGCGCTTCCAGATGGTTGGAGTGGCGATTTGGCTTATTTTTGCGGTCTGATAACAGGTGATGGCAGCATGCCAAATAGCACATCAAAAAGGCCAAATTCTAAGATACAGACAAGATATAGCATTTATTTTTATTGCGAATCAATTGATTTCATAGAAAAAATATACAAACCTCTTTTTACGAAATTGTTTGGCATAGCTCCGTACACTGTTATTTATAAAAACAACAGAGCATCTGAACTTTACAACAGCAAAATCGAATCAATAGTAATATATAATTATCTTAAAGGTCTAGGAATGAAAACAGGGAAAAAATCTAAGATCGCATGTGTACCAAAAATGCCAAAGAAGTTTCATGTTTATTTTCTGGCAGGGTTGCTAGACACTGATGGTGGAAAAAAGGGCTGTGGATTTGGATTATCAACAGCTAGCCAAGAGCTATCCAATTTCTGTCAGAACATATTTAAATCACTTGGACTTTCATATCACTCATGTCCTTGGCAATATAACGGGCATATATATCATCAGATATATGCACATAAGAAGTCCGCCGCAAAACTACTGGGCAGCATTCCATTTAGGAACAAAGAAAAGATATTTATACTTAAAAAATATGCCTCGCTAGCTCACTCTGGCAGAGCGTTAAGCCTGAATAAGGTTCGCCATACCTTGGTAAGGTAAAGGTTCCGAGTTCGATTCTCGGGCGAGGCTTCATGAAGATAGAGGATACAAACTGCACTGTCATCATCAAGGGCGGCAGGTTGCTGCTGACCAAGCGCTCTGGCACCAACTTCGTCGGCTGGTGGTGCTTCCCGGGCGGCCATGCCGAAGCCGGCGAAACCATGCACCAGGCCGCGCAGAGGGAAGCCAATGAAGAGGTTGGCAGTGTAAAAGTCCATATGAAACCATTCATTGTTTTCATCCACAAGTGGCCTACAGACGGGCACATACATGAGCCTCACAAACATAGATGCCATGCATACAAAGGAAAGATTACAGGCAGGTTGCACGCAGGCAGCGATGCCTCGGAGCTTGGCTGGTTTACCATAGAACAGGCACTGGATATGCAGATAACCGGATACACCCGCACAATTCTGGGGTATCTTCAGAAAAAGGGCAAAGGATGAATATGTCGACTCTTACCTTGGATGAAATCAGGGAACTAGTCAAGAATGAAATGGCCAATGTCAAAGTCGTCACCCACGACTACGGCCACCTGAGGCGCGTTGCCGACGGGGCTGTTTGGTTTGTCAAAATCCTTAGTGGGAATGAGCATGAACAGCGGCTTGCCTACATCGCGGGCATGCTGCATGACATAGTCAGGCCTGCGGACGAGGATGTCTGCCATGCCGAGGCAAGCGCTAGGAAGAGCGCCGATATCCTGGAGAAATTCAGCATCAGCACAAGGGATAGGGAAAGCATAGTTGAAGCCATACGAGACCATCGCCTGCCAGTAGAATGGAAGAGTCCGCTGCACCAGTCTGTCTATCTGGCTGACAAAATCCTGGAGCAGATGGGCGCATACCTCATCTTCAGGCGCTGCATGTACGTTGCGGAGTCGGTCACTTACAAGGGCATGCCGGCGGAGCAGGCGATAAACGAGCATTTCGCCTACAGGATGGAGCGCATAAAGAGGGGCGACTTCCCCGCGCGCTTCTCCAAGCTCGTCGCGTACCAGTGGAAATGGATAGAGGACGCGCAGAACGCGCTGAAGGCAGGCAAAAAATGGGCATGGGAAATCGCCCGCGCGTCTTATGAAGCAGGCAAGACACATGAAAAAGGGCTTGAAGAACTGATACTCGCATTCGAACCATCGCATCCACAATCGGCAAAGGTCAAGAAAGAGGCGGTTGATTATCTGGAAGGGAAGCTTTTCAAGAAATTTGAAGGATTGGTATGACAGAGTATTTTGACATCATCGACAAGGATGACAACGTCATAGGCAGGGCTACAAGGAACGAGTGCCATGGCAACCCGAAGCTGCTGCACAGGTCTGCGGGCGTGCTGGTTTTCAACTCCAAAGGCGAGCTTCTCATGCAGAAGCGCGGCGCGAACGTCGATACGAACCCGGGAAAATGGACAATCTCCGCGTGGGGCCATCCCAACGTAGGTGAGAGATACGAGCACGCGGCCAGCAGGGAAACGGAGGAGGAGCTTGGCTTGAAGGTCAATAAGCTGAAGATGCTGTTCAAAATCATATACAGGGATGAAGTGGAGTCCGAGATGTTCTGCATGTTTAGGGCCGAGGGCGAAGGGCCTTTCAGGATTGACAAGAAAGATATTGACGAGGTAAGATTTATGAGCCTGGAAGAGATGAGGAAGCACATGAAGGCAGGCGACGGCATGTTCACCGGCGGCTGCCTCGCCGTGCTGGAGGAGTATTTCAGAAGGGTGGGATGATTTTTTAAGAAATCTTATCCAAAGCGGCAGGCAGCTCTTTTATGTTTTTAAGCACAATGTATGCGCCTGCCCTGAGCAAGGATTTCCTGCTGTCATTGCCTGATGGTATGCCTATACCAATTATGCCCGCATTCTTCGCGGCCTCCATGTCGCTGGGAGTGTCACCCACATAACAACATTCTTCTGCTTTCTTATGGAGAGTCTCCATGACTTTGAACAAGGAATCAGGCGCAGGCTTCGGCTTTGGTATCTCTTCGTATGTCATTATGTAAGAAAATCTCCCTGAAACTGATTTAGGCAGGGCGGCGTCAAGCTGTCTCTTTGTTGTATTGGAAATTATCGCAAGTTTGAACCTCTTTGACAACTTGGTTATTACATCTATTGCTCCTGGGAAGAATATATCACGGGATTTAATTTTGGCCATATACAAATCCTCTTTTTCTTCAAGCACCTTGTCTATCATATCTTTTGATGCAGATTCGCCGAGTATCAGCTCAACCTTCTTTATTGTCGGCACATGCATAATTTCTTGCAATTTTCTGCTCGTTATCTTGGGGTTGTATTTGCGTGCTATCTCTTCAAAGCATTCTAGATGTATGGGAAGGTCATTAACAAGCAAGCCGTTATAATCCAAAACAACCATGGTTATGGCCATGCAATTAACTTCGCATAGCTGTTTTTAAGTATTGGGGCAAATTATGACTATGCCAGAAATCATAGACATAATCAGCGAGGACGACGAGGTCATAGGCCAGAAGGAGCGCGGCGAAGCCCACGCGAACAACCTTCTTCACAGGGGCGCGCACGTCTTCGTGTTCAATTCCAAGGGCGAGCTAGTGCTCCAGAAGAGGTCGATGAAAAAGAAGCAGTACGCGGGCTTCTGGGGCGACGTGGCAGGCCACATAGATGCAGGGGAAGGCTACGAGCAGGCGGCAGCAAGGGAGCTGAAGGAAGAGCTTGGCATAGAAGCCAAGCTGGAATTCCTCATGAAGTTCAGAAAGCGTTTTGAAGGCGACCAGGAGATGAT
>CAZCTG010000050.1:0-6256 GCA_964501695.1 uncultured archaeon
TAGCATCAATTCTGTGAACTTTCGCAGCCAAACCCCCAGCCTTAGTTGTATCGTGATAAGTCATTTTTGTGCATACATGTTTGAACCTGCCTTTATAGGGTTCTGCATTAAGTATTTCTGCAACTACGCCTATCGGCATTATATCATCAGTTTCCTGGACTCCCAAAATCTGACCTTCTTGCCTGTCATATATGATTATATCTCCTAAATTCATTTGAACCGCCACAAGACTTTTTAATAAAGATAGCTTTATAAGTTCTGAAAAGTAACGAAGAGCTTGTTTATTCTATCGTAGGCGAATAATATAACATGGACACCAACAGGACGATAGGTGATGTTCTGGAGCAGAGGACATGACTGTCAAGGGACAACTCCAACACGCAGATTTCGCCGTCGCTTGTTGACTACGTTGTTTTCTCAAAGGCGGTGGAGGAATACGCGCTGAAGAAACTTTATAGTGCTGGTGTTGCCAGGCAGCACAAGGAGGGTTCGATTTATATCCACACGCTGCACAGCGCGCTTCGCCCATATTGTAACGGCGTAGACCCAAGGATATTCCTGCTCGACGGTCTGAGGTTCCCGCACTGCAGGAGCGCCCCCGCCAAGCATTTCAGCTCGGCGGTCTACCAGTCCATGGCCTACATGTTCTATTCGCAGCTTTTCTTCGCGGGTGCGCAGGCGATGGACTATTACAACTGGTTCCTCGCGCCTTACGCGCATTACGACAGGCTCGGCTATGCGGAAATCAAGCAGGCCGTGCAAGGGCTTGTCTACCAGCTCAACCAGTCCAACCGTACGGGCGCGCAGAGCGCGTTCACGAATATCGGCCTGAGGATAAACTGCCCTTCATATCTCAGGGAGCAGGATGGCCAGGCTGTGCCCGTGGTTTACAAGGGCGAGAAGCTGAACGTCGCTTCCTACGCGGACTTCGAGCACGAAGCGAGGCTCATCTACAAGGCCTTCATGGAGGTCATGCGCGAGGGCGACGGGAACGGCCTGCCCTTCACATTCCCGATAATAACGACCGCGATAACGAAGGATTTGGACTGGAACGACCCGCTTGTCGTCGAAACCATGAAGGCCGCGACAGAGAAAGGCACGCCTTACTTCTTCAACCTGACGACGGACTACCTCGATGAGAAGTATGTCCATGCGATGTGCTGCAGGCTCATGGTGCGCCATTCCGGCGGTGTCTGGCAGGCGGGAGGCATAGGCACGGGCTCCAACAAGGTAGTCACGCTGAACCTCCCCCACATTGCCCTTTTGGCCAACAAGGATGAAGGCAGGTTCTTCGAGTTGCTTGATGAAAAGCTCAGCGCTGTAAGGAAGGCGCTCAAGGAAAGCAACGCAATAATAAGGAAATCGCTGGAGCAATGGAAGCTGCTGCCGCTGCTTGAAATGAAGACGGCTGACGGCGCGCCTTATTACAGCTTCAAGGACAGGAAGCTCACAATAGGCATGATTGGCATGAACGAGTGCCTGCTCAATCTCATCGGCGAAGGCCTCATTTCAGGGGAAGGCATGAAACTCGGCAGGAGGATTGTCGCGCATATGGCCAAGAGAGCCGCCGAGTTCTCGAAGAGAGATAGTGTCATGTACACGCTGGAGCAGACGCCTGCGGAGACAGCGAGCCACAAGCTCGCGACAGCCGACAGGAAAAGGTTCGGCAGCAAGGCGCGCGTGCAGGGCTCAGCGGGGGGTTATTACTACACCAACAGCACCCACGTGCCTTACAACGAGGGCATAGACCTATTCGAGAAGGTGAAGGCAGAGGCCGAGTTCCACCCGTTCTTCAACGGAGGCACCATCTGCCATGTCTGGATTGGCGAGTCAAGACCCGACCCGAACGCGATGAAAAGCCTTGTCAGGAAGATGGCGGGCACCAAGCTCGCATACTTCACGTTCTCGCCCGACTTCTCGGTCTGCGGCAGAAACCACGTCGAAAGGGGAAAGGTCGAGCGCTGCCCCGTGTGCCGCGGGAAGATGGACCACATGAACCGCATCGTCGGCTACTTCACGCGGACGTCGCGCTGGAATCCCGGCAAGCAGCAGGAATACGCCGACAGGTTGAGGTACAAGTTATAGAGCCGTTAACCTTATATATCAGTTAATACTATATGATATTATTTGATATTAATGGACATCTCAAAGTATGAGATAGAAATTAAGCGGCATGCGTTTATTCGGGCAATGGAGCGCGGGATTACGCCGGATATGATAGAAGCAACAATCAAAAGCGGGAAAATCCAGACATTCGGCAAAAGCAACGTGAAGTTCATCAAAAAATACAAACACTTTGATGTCGTTTGTGTTGACGAAATGAGCGGAAACAGAATCAAAATTGTAACCATAGAAAGAAGGGGAGATTGACATGAAAAAATGCAATGAATGCAGCGGACGAATGGAAGAAAAGGAGGCAATGACGCCAGAGGGGATTAAATACACGTATTTCAAGTGCAGGGGGTGCGGAGAAGAAATAGTAAACATGGAGCAGCTCCACGCTGTTGCAGAGAAATACAGGGTATTGAAATTATACCATGCAAAAATGACCCTGTGGGGTCAAAGCTTGGGGTTAAGGATACCCAAAACGCTGGTTGCAAGGTACCACCTCAAGCCAAATGAAGAGGTATCAATCATACCGGAAAAGGAAGGCATCAAGGTCATACCGGCAGAGAACAGCAAATAAGTGCTTCCATAAGCCGCAGGAATGCGCTGGCAGAAAAGGGTACAGCTTATAAGCCCTTATTCTAAACTTGGGTTATGAACACTCGTTGGATTGCAATTTCAAGTATATCGATTCTGATAATCATTTCGGGGTGCATAATCCCAAGCGGTAAAATAATAAGTGAAGATAAACCTATAGCGCAAAAAATATCTAACTTATCAGATACAACTAATACGAGTATATCTGAGACCCTTCCAGAATCAACAGAAATGTCATCTTGTTCTCCAGTTTATTTGAATGAAAAAAGATGTTATGATAATTGGTTACAACAAAAATATCAATACAGAGATTGCAGTATTGGTTGGATTGAAGTAGAATATTGTGATTATGGATGCGAAAATGGAAGATGCCTTTCACAGCAATGCGTTTCTGGGTATTTAAATAATTACAGATGTTCTGATAATTGGAAACAGAGACAATATCAGTATTCTGATTGCAATGTTTCATGGATTAATATCGAAAGTTGTCAATACGGTTGTGAAAATGGAATTTGCAAGCAAGGTTGTAATGAAGTATTCTTGAACGAGTATGGGTGCTCAGGCGATTGGAAAACACGAAAATATCAGTATTCTGATTGTGGTTTTGACTGGGTTTTCTATGAGGCTTGTTCATATGGGTGTGAAAATGGCACATGCAACAATCAAAGTGAAGCCATAACTGTTACTATCGTCAAGGATGGTGATAGCATAATATTAGAAAACGGAGAGGAAGTTAGGCTTATAGGTATAAATGCCCCTGAAACGGGAGAACCTTGTTATCAAGAATCAAA
Organism: uncultured archaeon; assembly: GCA_964501695.1. Lineage (GTDB taxonomy): Archaea > Aenigmatarchaeota > Aenigmatarchaeia > QMZP01 > QMZP01 > VGIZ01. Next base: position 3,495 of record CAZCTG010000050.1, read on the forward strand.
AAACACATTAAAAAACATGATAGAAGGGAAGAATATTAGGCTGGAGAGAGATGTTACGGATAAAGACCAATACGACAGACTTTTGAGATATGTATATCTGGGAGATATTTTTGTAAATGCAGAAATGGTTAGATTGGGCTATGCACATGCTTATGAATATCCACCAGACACTAAATATTCTAATCAATTTATAGCAGCAGAAAATGAAGCTAAGAAGGCATGTAGGTGTATATGGCAACCTTGCGACTCTGGCAAGAATTATACTCAAGATAAATGCTTCTATACTGATTTGAGTATGTTTCACTATAATGCGGCTGGAGATGATAACTATAATCTGAATGATGAGTATGCAACAATGAAGAATAAGTGCTCATATACCATAGACATGAATGGGTGGACAATAAAGGATAACACGGCCAGCCACATTTATACATTTCCTCAATTCACAATTCAAGGCGGTTCAACATTTACCCTTTATAGTGGAATAGGCACCAACACACCAACAAAACTATATTGGGGAAGAAGTAGCGGGCAGTATGCGGCCATCTGGAATAATGGCGGGGATACACTTTATCTGAGAGACAAGGAAGGCAATCTCGTATTCTATTACAGTTACTAAAATAACTGCCCCAAATTTTGACTTTTACGCCGAGCGCCGCAAGAACCCTACCTGCTTGAGTAGGTAGTTGAATTGCTCCAAATTTAGATGCTTTTTAAGCGAAATCTCAAGTATTACGAATGAGTAAAGTAATAGAGAGGTTCTATGGAGAGATTACAATTACTTTCCTAGCAGTTATAATTGGACTGATTAGTTCCACATATGGTTTAATCGCAATAATACTAATTTTTATTATTTGGTTAATCATAATAGCTGTACTAAATCGCGATAAAATATTTTCATCCATCAAAAAGCTGATGCAAAGTGAAAAAGTAAAATGTGAATGTTGGGATATTATTATCTCAGGTGGATGGTCATTTACGGAAAAAAACTTGGGTTATGTTTTATCAGCTAATAGTATACATATAGCAAATAGAGGCCTGCCGAGAAAAGTTAAAATAAAATGGCATATCGAAAGTAAATATAATGATAAACTCAAGGATTACGAGCAAATAAAGAGCGATAGGGTTATCGAAAGAGAGATACCAAATGGTTCGAATATTATTGATACAACTGGTGTTTTTCGGCTAAATATATTGAAAGATGGTCCTTTAGAAAAGCTTTTAAAACGAAAGCTTAGTAGTAATGATTTCATTAGTAGATTTGAACTGGTTAATTTGAGACCATATGAAAATTGTAAGTCATGTAATGGTAGCGGCTATTTGGCTAGACCCTAAGAAACTTAGAAAGATCCAAAATTGATCTTCAACTTCCTAATTGTAATCCCCTCTATCTATAGACGCCTTTAGAAAAATCTAACAAAGATTGATTTGTTTTTACTTTCTCATTATTTTGAACTTTATAACCATATTCTAATGCTCGTTGCGTCCACTCCTGTTCAGTTTTTCTTGAACTAACGAACCCAAATAATTTTTTGAGATAACTCTTATCCATTTTAAATGGAGCTTCTTCCTTTAGACCCAGATAATCTATTATCTCTTTGTCAGTCTTACCATCTATTCTCATTCTTCTTGTAATTTGAATAATTTCATTCTGGGAGTACTTTGATTTCTTATATAAGTCTACAATCCCTTGAACAACACATCCTTGTCCAGCATGATGAATTAGATTACACAATGGACAAATTGTTTCTAGGTTTATTTTTTCATTATTATTTGGGTTCCCGTCAATATGATGTACAATCTGCCATTTCTCAGCTTTGAACCCACAGTATTGGCAAGTATGACTATCCCTGTTCAGAATACTCGTCCTTACTGCCCTCCACTCTTCTTTACTAAGCTTCTCATTAATGCTATCTCTCCATGTTTCTGGATTTGCAAAAGAGAGATGAAGTTCTTTCATTATATTTCACTCCTAGCCTGCTCTTTATTTCACTAGCTACGCCTATTTGTGCGCCCAATAAACAGTGACCTTGCCGCGCCCTACCTTGTCGACGCGGCCGAAGCCCACGCGCTCCATCTGTATCAGCTGGCTTGGCTTGAGCTTATGCATGCCGGGCTCGCCAAGCCCTTCCTCATCTCCATCGGGCTTGCGGAGGAGCACCCTGATGTTCGGCTCGGAAACCCAGTGCAGCTTCTGCAGCTCGGGCCTGAGCTCGTTGTCAATGAGTTCCGTGTGCGCGCCCAGCCTGACGTTGCAGAGCCCCTTCAGCCTCACGGCCTTGCCTATGAACCCGTGGAAATCCGCCGAATTCACGTAGATTTTCGCGCCGTCCACAGGCACGGTCCTCTCGCCCCTTCCGGGGAAGTCGGGATGCACGCGCATCTTCACGCTTTTCACCTTCAGCCCGCCCACCTCAATCCTGACAGGGTCAAATACGACCATGCACCTGTCCGCCTCGGAATCTATAAGCTTCCTGTTGTCCGCGTCCAGCGACTCCATGTTGAACGTGATGTCGGTCTTGCTCAGCCCGCACGAGAAGACCGCTTGCCGTATGGCCTTGGGCTGGTAGCCGCGCCTGAGCAGCGCCCTTATTGTCGGCAGGCTAGGGTCGTCCCAGCCTGCTATCTTGCCTTCCTTGAGCATTTCCCTGATGTCGCGCTTGTGAAGTTTGCTCCCTTCAAGTTTTAGCATGCCGAAGTTCACGACAACCGGCGGCTTCCATCCCAGCGCGCCGTAAAGCCTCTCCTGCACGGCGGTGTTG
>CAZCTG010000051.1:0-6235 GCA_964501695.1 uncultured archaeon
TCTTGTGCTCTACCTTCTTGCGCAGGTCAATGATGTCCTCAAGGTCCTTTGCAAGCCCCTTGTCCATCAATTTCATTCCCACCAGCGTCTTGCGCAGCATCTCGGGCGCGTCCCCTGGCCTCGGCGGGCTCTTGCCAAGGAACATCAGCACTGCCTGCGCGCTCTCCAGCATGGCGTAGTAAAGGTCCTCCACTATGAGGTACATCTTCGCGTTCTCCACGCGCTTGATTCTCTTGGGGCCGCGCTCGATGAACTTTTCCACGGCCTCCTTGGACGGCCTTATCTCGCCCATCTGCAGCAGCCGCTTGATGGGCAGGAATATGTCCTTGTCATAGACAGGCACGCCCTCGCGGATGAAGTTGAATATTATGGGATGGCCCAGCCTCACCATGTTCCAGAACTCGGTGAGCATGTAGGGATGCTGGACGGAAAGCAGCTTGTGGCAGCTCTTCGCTATCCTGTCCATGTCGTCCTCCATCTTCATCTTCAGGGCGGGTGTTATCCTGTGTCTGGTGTCGTCGACTATTATGAAGACGTCTATGTCGCTTTCGCCCTTGAACTCCTGCCTCGCCGTGGAGCCGAAGAGCACTATGCTCCTTATCAGCGGGCCGTATGCCTTGAGCATCTCCTTCGTGAACTTCTTGAGAATCTCTATGCGCTGCTCCTTGCCCAGCTTCTCCTTCTTCTTGCCTGCTTTGCCCTTTTCCTCGTCTCTGTCATTGCCGCCTTCGCGGCCCTCTCCTCTGTCCCTGTCCAAACCCTCAGAATCAATGCCCTCCCCCCTGGGTTCCTTCGGGCGCATCGGCTCGTGCGCCTCCTGCGGGGCGTCGCTGTCGCTGACTATGGGTTCCGCTGGCTTGGCATGCCCGCTATCGGGTTTCATTGCCTTCTCATATTCCTTCTCGGCCCTTGTTTTCGGCATGTTTTCATACCTCTTGCTGCGAAACATGCAGTGCAGCAACAATTAAGTGTTGCACTAGCATGGTTTATTATTCGGGCATGGGGTTAAAAAGCAAGCAATGGCGAGATTTGTCTTGCATGCTGAAAACTATATAAAGATGTGTTTCATATAATGTTATATAATAACACATAGGTGATGTTATGGAAGCCATGACCACGATTCAGATAGAAAAGGAGACCAGAGAAGAATTGAAGAACTTCGGCACGAAGGACGAAACCTATGATGAAATACTTAAGAAGATGATAGAAATGGCAAGGAAGCAGATGTTCTTTGAAAGGCAGAGGCAGATTCTGAAAACCGAGGAGTTTGTTCCCCTTGAAAGCATATGAAGTAAAACTGTCAAGAGTCGCCATAAGATATATTGAAAGGCTTGACAGCAGGACTGCCAACAGGATAAAGGAAAATTTGAGGCATCTGAAAGAAGACCCTTTCCGTTGCCGTTCCGGAGCCGACATAAAACAGCTATCCGGTTCTTCCAACCCGGTATTCTACAGGATAAGGATAGGTGACTACAGGGCAATTTATATTGTGCTGGGTTCTGAAGTTAGGGTCACCGAAATCATGCCAAGGGGCAAGGGATATGAGTGGCTCGAATGACATTTTCTTTTAAATTAACAGGTTCAAAGGAATATAGTGACCGTAATGGCAAATCGCAAACCAAAGCTTCAAGTTGTTGTCAGTGAGTTCTGCAAGGAGATGTGGAATAAGGGAATCCCGCATTATGTTGCAGGGATAATCAGGGACAAAGAAGGCAACCCTGTAATTGAGGTTGTCGTGCAAAGGCCTGAAAGGTACAACAATCCAGAGATAGTTGCGAAGATACCGAAAACTTTCCAAGGAATAAGAGTTTTTGTAGCTTGATGTTACGCCGCCTTTGCCAGAGCATCCCATCGTTCCTGGTTGCGCAGGCAGCCGGGGTCGCAGGCCTGGACGTCACCAAAATATGCGAACGCACGGGCCCTGCAACCTCCGCACACGCTCCGGTAGTCGCATGTGCCGCAGCCGGGCTTGAAGGCGGCGCGGTCGCGCATCTTTTTCAGGATGTCGCTGTTGTGCCAGACGCCAAGGAAGTCGTCGCTCTTTATGTTGCCCAGCCTGATGGGAATGAAGACGCACGGCTCTATGTCGCCGTTCGGCTCCAGCGCGCAATAGAGCCTCGCCACGCCGCAGCCGCCGATGAAGTCCGCGAGGAACCTTATGCTGTCAGTCATCTCGGGGCTTGCGTAATCGAAATGCGTCATCGCGATTGTCGCCGCGTTGTTCTCTATGCACACCCTGCTGTATTGGGGCGCGGTCGAGAGCAGTTTTATCTTCCTGCTGCCGTTATTCCTTGCCAGCATCCTGAGCATGTCCTCGCGCTGCCGCGGCGTTATGTCAAGCTTGCGTATGTCCTTGCCCCTGCCGGTAGGTATGAAGTTGTAGTGCATGAAGAACTGCGCGCCCAGCCTCTCGGCGAGCTCTATGGTGGCAGGCACCTCCTTGTAGTTGTGGCTCGTGACTGTCATGGATATGCCCACGGTCATGCCCTGCTCCACGGCATTCTTTATGCCTCGGACAGTGCTCTCGAATGCGTTCACGCCGCGGAACCAGTTGTGGGTCGCGGGCGTGGCGCCGTCCACGGAAACCTGCACGTATATGCAGTTGAGGGCCTTCAGCTTTGAGACATTCTCCTTCGTGAGCAGCGTGCCGTTCGTCGCTATTGAGAATGCCATGCCTGTTTCGTGTATTCTCTTCGCGACCTCGAAGAAGTCCTTTCTCATGAGAGGCTCGCCGCCTGATATGGCTATGTATGCCACGCCAGCTTCCGCCATCTTGTTGACAGCATCCACAGCCTGTTCCGTGTTCAGCTCGTCGGGCCCGGGCTTGTCGGCGAATTCATAACAATGCTTGCACTTCAGGTTGCACAGCCTTGATATGTTCCAGACAACAAGGAACGGTGCGTAAGCCGTGAACGGCTTCTGGGGCCCGTACTTCGCGATGCCCTCTAGCACGGATGCAAGGCCCTTCCTCCACATGGGGTCGGCAAGATGCTGCCTCGCCATGTCCTTGCTTATGTCGGTGCGCGAAATCATGCCTTCAAGCGCCTTGGATATGAGAAAGCCTGAAAACCTGCAGCCGAGGCAGAGGTCGAACTTCCTGCCCGTCGCATACGACTCCAGTGCGTTCTCGGTGCGCCTGCCGCACTTCGGGCAGCGCTTCGTCAGCCTGCCCATCACGCCCCTCGTAATGGGGTTGCCGAGCCATCTGTCTATGAATTCGGCCATCTGCTCGGCCTGGTGCTTTTCTTGTTTTTGTCCAAGCTCATCTTGCTTCATAATCCGGCCTGCCTCATGTTATTCTGCCACAATTCCCGCCGTATATTGCGATTGTATAGTTGATATAAAAGCATTGGCTGCGCCGCGGTTGCAAAAAAAATACTTAACTGAATTAGCATAGAAACAGATCAGCGGAATTCGGCCTTCTTCCACTGCTCCGGTCGCTTGCCCTTCTTGATGGCGCTCTGGGAAAGGAACGTCCAGTCCTCTTCGCTCATCTCCAGCAGGTCCTTCAGCGGCTCCCACGCATGGTCCATTATTATCTGCCTCTGTCTCAGCTCATCGCCTGCGACAGGGCCCTTCATCCCGAAGTATTCGTCAGGCAGCTCTTCCGGGGGCGTGTCATTCTCCAGGTTTTTCACGGCCAGCCTCAGCACCTCGACCGAGTGCATGAACGGGTCCTGGCCGCCGCCACGTTCATAAATGACATAGACAGGCACCTTCTTGCCGAAGCCTGTCTTCCGAAGATACCACAGCAGCTGGTATATCCTTATGTCGCCGAGGTCCAGCGGCTTGTGGGCATGCATCGGGTTGGGCGCGTTGCAGTGTATGCCGAGGCAGTATGAGCCGTAGTCCGGGCATATCTTTATGACTTTGGCCATCTCGGTAACGGGGTCCACGCCCTGCGTGGCGAGGTGCTCGAAGTCGGCGAGCAGCCACACCCTGTTATTGCCCATCTTCCTGCGTATGACCTTTATCGCGGCGTAAACCTGCTTGGGATGCCACAGCATGAACAGGCCCGCATGCTGCGGGTCCCTGGCGTCGGGCAGCTCTATGCTTATCTTGAGGTTCTTGGCTATCTCAACGAGCTCCTCCGCGTCTCTTCTCTCTTCCTGAGTCTTGGCCCTCGCCTTTATCTCGGAAAGCTCGTTCTCCATGAAGTCCTCCTTCATCCACCTCTCTATCCTGAGCATGTGGCCCTCGAGGAACTTGGCCGCGCACACGGCGTAGAAGAACTCCTTGAACTTCCTGTCGTTGTTGTTCTCCGCCTTCCTCCACGCCTTGTCAAGCCACCAGAAGTCGTCATAGTCAATCTTGTATTTCTTCATGACATCATCATACATCTTCACCATCTCAAGCCACATCGGGTCCTTGTTGTAGAAGAGGTAGTGCGCCATTATGTGGTAGCTGTCGACTATGCCCACGGCGGTCCTCAATTCCGGCGTGTGCCAGTCCTTGCCATCCCTCAGGTGGGCGTCCATGGCTTCGCCGTAGACCTTCCTCTCTATCTCGCCCGACTTCGCGACCGCCTCGTCCTGCGCCTCGTCTATTATTTTCCTCATCTTCCTGTCGAGTTCGGCCTTCCCTGTCTTCGGTGGTATGCCCCTCATAAGGACATCGCCTACTATGTCGTCTATTAATTCGGACTTGCTGACTTCGCCGTGTCTCGTCGCTATTACCTTGGGCAGCTCATCCCCCAAAAGCGCGCGCAGCTTGTCGGAAAGTATCTGTTTGCGTATCTGCTCCTCCTGCTGGTTGACCTTGAAGCGCAGCTGCATCCAGTAATTGTCCGTGAATATGTCGCGCATGAACTCCTCGCCCTTCTTCTCGACGAACCACCTGCGCAGCTTCTTCGTCGGTTCGTCGTCGCCCTTCATCAGGTCCGCGAAGAACCTGCCGGCGTGGTCGCAGAACACCATGGTCAGCTTGCGGCCCGCGTAGGTCATGAGCTCCAGCCAGATGTTGAGCGAGGCGTGGACGTTGACGTACTTCGCGCCCGCGAACACGGCGCTGCGTATGGACTTCTGGAGGTGGTCCTGCGCGTCCCTGTACTCCACGCGCTCCGGCATTTCCATCGCCATCGTCAGCGAGCCGTGGAAAGTTATGTCTATGCCCTGCTTCTTGGCGACATGCCTCATCTCGGCGCCGTCCGTCTCGGTTATCTCGTGCGGCACGTCACCCGCGACCTCTATCACCGAGCCGCCGCGCGTCAGCGCGTAGCCGAGCTTCGCCATCGAGTCCGACAGCTCCTCGGCGCGCGCGACGGTGTACAAGCCCGAAGTCACTCCTATCTTGTACGGCATAATCCTTTCGCCATCCCCTTCTCGACGGCCTCGCTTTTTACTCTTGGTGCATGCGAGGTTTCAATTTTTCGCCTCGTTCTTGATAACGACCCGCTTGTTGCGCTTGGTGTATGCGAGGTATTATGTTTCGCCTTCCTCTTATTGACGGAGCCGCTTTTTTCTCTTGGCTAATGACGGCATCAAACTTATATCAACATTACTGCCCCACGTGCATCTTGTCCTTGATGAAGCCGGTCATCTGGCCGTAATACTGACCCATCGCCCTCGAGTACATCTTGCTAACCCTCTCGAAGAACACGGGCTCGTAGGGGCCGGGCCTGACGAACAGGTGGATGAACCTCATGACGTTGCAATTATACCTGAGTATGTGCATCTGCTTGAACCTGGCGAGTCTGTCCCTTGCCCTGACCAGAACATTCCCCTTCTTCTCTTCCTTCCCCTCGAACTCCTCGTTCACGTGCTTCAGTATGTCGTCCTCCATGCTGCTGGCGCCGATGAGCTCGTCTATGTAGTGCACAATCTGCGACTCCTTGGCCTTGAGCTCAAGGAGGTTGAGCAGCAGCACGTTCTGGCTCACATAGAACGTCCTGAGCGGGAAAATCATGAGGTTGTCCGTTTCCATGCCTTCGGGCGGCGGCGTCCTGAGCAGGCTCAGCAGGATGTTGAAGTCGAAGAAGATGTAATACATGAAGTCCTTGCTCATCATCGGGAATTCCATGCCAATCTGCTTTGTCGTCGCCTCCTTGAGCAGCGCCTCTACGTCCTTGTCCTCTATCTTGACGTCGTACTTGTACTCTATCCTCTTGATCCAGCGCTTGACGAAATTGTCGTACGGGTAAAGCACCCAGCCCTTCTGCTTGGGCTCCTTGTAATAAGACGGCTTCCCACCCTCCCAGACCCTGAATATCTTCCACACCCACAGCCTAGTCGTCACC
>CAZCTG010000052.1:0-6155 GCA_964501695.1 uncultured archaeon
GCCCCCTCGTGAGCTCCTTTCCGATGAGGACTTTCTTGTGCGCGTGCGTCGTGGCAAGGTGCCTCAGGTCGGTGTTCAATGCAACCGTCGTCGCGCCCTGTATGTCCATGTCGGTGAGGGTCGTTATCGTGTTGCTCCCACCGCCTCCGCATCCAAAAACCATTATCTTGGCCTTGTGGGCCTCGAAATCCATCTCATTATCAAAATCCATACCCAACCTCTCCTTTTCCATATCCCATATTGAATTTTTAACAAACAACCTGTCCATTGTCTGTAAGTAATATATGGATATTAACATATTTAAATACCTTAATGTTTTGGCGGCCAGAAACTAGCACGCATCGAGTATGTGTGCATCGCATTGTGCTGTTTTACGGCAAGGGGAATCTGCCTTTGCCGAGTTTTCATCGAGGGTAAAAAATAAAACTCTCTATAAATAGATACGCGGACAAACTATTTAGAGAAGCGGTGGTTGGCTGATGGTTCTCAACGGCTTCAAATCAAGGATGAAAAGGATTCACTCCATAGTGCTTTCCATTTTCAGAAAGAAACGCGACATAAAGATAGGTCTCTACGGACCCGTCAACTCGGGAAAGACCACGCTCGCGAACAGGATATGCAGGGACTGGCTCGGCGAGGAGATGGGCAAGGTCAGCGTGATACCCCACGAAACCAGGGAGGTCAAGGTCAAGGAGAGCGTGACCATAAAGGAGAAGGGCAGGTCGCTGCGCTTCAACCTCGTGGACACGCCAGGCATAGCCACCAAGATTGACTTCGAGGACTTCCTGAAATTCGGCATGAAAACCAGGCAGGCCAAGGAGCGCGCGCGCGAGGCCACGAAGGGCGTCATAGAGGCCATAAAATGGCTGGACAGGATGGACCTCGTCATGGTCGTGCTTGACTCGACGCTTGATCCGCTGAACCAGGTGAACCTGACCATCCTCGGGAACCTGGACGCGCGCAAGATTCCATTTATAATAGTGGCCAACAAGGTGGACAGGAGGAGCTCGAAGGCCAGCCGCATCCGCAGCGCGTTCCCGCACTACAAGACCGTGGGGATAAGCGCGAAGACCGGCTTCAACATGGAGGACCTTTACAAAGCCATACTCAGGGACTTGAAATAAATTGGTGATTGGTTAAATCGGATGTTGATGAAGAAAACATCAAGGTCAATCGGATGGGAGCAAGCAAAGCTGGGGGGCAAACTACTTTCATCTGACGGGCTTGATGATTAACCAAAAAGTTAAATCCTCGAATATGCCAAGAGAAGCAAGCGAGTAGTTAAGCAGGTGATAACATGCCAGCAAAGCTGAAGATAAAATTCGTCCCGTACGAGAAGTTCAAGAGGGACGGCTTCAAGTCGTTCATGAAGGACCTGCAGGAGAGGACGATAGTGCTCATAGACGCGAAGCTGAGCGCCGACGAGGAGGCCGCCATAATCGAGGAAACCATGAAGAAGATTTCGGGCAAGTTCACAGGCATAGAGCTCAACTCGCTGGAGCTGGCGGCCGGCTCATCGATAACGCACCTTGACAGGGTTAGGAACATGGTCATAGAGCGCATGTCGGGTAAGAAGCGCGGGCTCACCATAATAGGCCCGTCGAAGATCGTGCGCGAAATCCGCAAGAACCCCGAGGAGCTGCTTCTCTACACAGGATGATTTCTATTTAAAACTTAGAACCAAGGATTTGTCATAAATTTAATTCCCTGCATTAACCAAGATAACAAAGCAGGTTCGTTATCAAGAACATGGCGCGGTGATTATGCCCAACAAGTGCACCTACTGCGGGAAGATGCACCCTGACGACGCGCAGTACCTGATGACGGGGTGCGACAAGTGCGGCTGCAAGTTCTTCTTCTACGTGAGGGAGGAGAACCTCGCGCGCATGCAGGATGACATGGAGCGCATGGAACGCTTCTCCAAGGCCGACATCAACGAGATAGAAAGCGACGTGAGGGAGATACTGCCGGAAGCGGCGAAGCAGGAGACCGTGGTGCTGGACATAGAGGCCATAAGGATAGTCAGGCCCGGCAAGTACGAGATAGACGTGACCAACCTGTTCAACCAGAGGCCCATAGTCATAAAGGTCGGCGCGGGCAGGTACGAGATAGACCTCAGCACCATCATGCAGAAGTGGAAGGACAAGCTGGTGAAGTAGGCGGAAGCCTTTAGCGCCACATTTTTCGTTTCTTGAGAAGTCCTTTGGCTGCTTCAAAAATTCTTATGGTTATGGCTACCGAGAATCCTTCCGCCAATACCATGGTTACAGGCACCCCGACTACATTTATGAAAAGCTCAGGATAGTAGTAATATCCTTGCATGACGGATATGCTGTCAAAATAGAACCCGAACAGGACGCCAAATATGAAGTAGAGTGTGTAAAGTTTCTTGTCTTTGGACTTCCATAAAACCAAAGAATATACTGCCAGCAGGACCAAAAATATCGCCGACCAGACAATCAGCATATCAGACATGTTTTCTCACCACATTCGAAGCGAAATAGCAGAAGCCAAGGTATGGGATGTAAAGCAGCCACGTATACAATGACATCCCAAAAACCTTCGGTTCCGAATAGTAGTTCCATATACCAGCGCCTATTGGTATCACTTCGAATATCACATCAAGGAGCATTGCCAGCAGACCCAAAGCTATGTAGTTTTTCCACCTAGTCCTGTCAAGCAACAGTATTGCTATGAAGATGGCGAAGTTTATGGCAAAAAAGTAGGCATGCTCCATAACCAATATTTATACGGACAACCAATTAAAGTTATGATTGCTCCTTCTGAACGCGAATTAGAGAGCTTAAGGAAAAGCAACAAGAAGTTCCTGAAGGAAATAAAATTTCACGTCGGTTATAACCCTGCAAGAAAGTGGTATAAATATAAAAATCCACTCAAGCAGGCGAAGAATTACTTCATAGTCATCATATGCAGGTATCTTCCGCCTGGTGAACTCAAGAACCATCTCTACAGGCTGATGGGCGCCAAGATAGGTAAGAATGTTTCAATAGCCAATGATGCCATACTTGACCCCATATTTCCCGAGCTGATAAAGATAGAGGACAACGTCATAATAGGCTGGGGAACAAAGCTGTTCACCCATGAGTTCACGCTGGACAGGTTCAGGATAGGCTCGATATTCATATGCAAGAACAGTATGGTTGGCGAGTTCTCGGTTGTCAGGCCAGGCGTGAAGATAGGCAGGAACAGCATGATAGCGGCCATGTCATTTGTCAACGAGGATGTCGGGGACAATGTCCTTGAGGGCGGGGTTCCCATACACATAATCAAGCATTACGAGAGGGTGCGGAAGGCGTCCAGAAAGCAATTCGTTTCATAGCCTTCTTACCATTTAACGCTTATAAACCAGAGGCACAAATCTTATTCAACGCTTGCGCGTCACACACGTTCTGAGTGGTTATATGTTCAAAGAGGGAGACATGAAAAAGCTCAAGACAGGGACGACTACCATAGGGCTGCTCGCGAAGGACGCCGTGATTCTCGGCGCGGAGAGGAAGGCCACGATGGGCTACCTTGTCGCGAGCAAGACTACCAAGAAGATAATGAGGATATATGAGCACATAGCCATGAGCATGGCGGGCGTGGTCGGCGACGCGCAGGCGCTGGACAAGTACATAAGGGCCGAGCTGAAGCTGTTCAAGCTCCACGAGAACAAGAAGCCGACCGTCAAGGCCGCGGCGCACCTGATGGCGAGCATACTCTACGGCAGAAGGTTCTACCCGTTCATAGTGCAGCTCATAATGGGCGGCTATGACAAGGACGGGCCCAAGCTGTTCAGCCTCGAGCCCGACGGCAGCATAATCGAGGAGAAGGAATACTTCTCGAGCGGCAGCGGCAGCCCCATAGCGTTCGGGGTGCTGGAGGACAACTACAAGCCGAACATGGGCGTGGAGGACGCCAAGAGGCTCGTCGCAAGGGCGATAAACGCAGCCGTGAAGAGGGACATAGTTTCCGGCGGAAGCGGCATAGACATAACGGTCATTGACTCGCGCGGCTTGCACGAGCTGTCGGACGAGGATGTCCAGAAACTCCTCAAGTAAATTTCATATTTATTCCGTTTGGAACGGGTTTTGAAAAGCAACAGTACTGCCAATAATGTGCTCTCAGCTATTCGACGTGAACGACTGATGAAAGAGTGACAATATGACGAAATCAAACATCTTAAAGGAACTACAGGAAAAATTGCCTTCCAATGCCGGAATAACCGAGATAAAGTTCGAGGGCTCGGAGATAATGCTCTACACGAAGAGCAAGGACTTCTTCCAGAACGGCGAGGAAACGATAAAGCAGCTCGTCAGGGAGCTGAAGAAGCGCATAGAGCTGCGGCCTGACATGGCCATAGCAATGGACATGGAGAAGGCCAAGAAGAAGATAGAGGAGATGATACCGCAGGACGCGGGCGTGAAGGCGGTTTATTTCGAGCCCGAGCTGGGCAAGGTCATAATAGAGGCCCAGAAGCCCGGCGTGGTCATAGGCAAGGGCGGCGAGACGTTCAAGCAGATAAGGAACGGGACGTTCTGGCTGCCGAAGATTGAGAGGGCTCCCGCAATCGAGTCGGACATTGTGCGCGCGGTGCGCAACTTCCTGCACACCGAGATTGACTACAGGAAGAAGTTTCTGAACACCATAGGCCAGAGGATAAACACCGAGATAGAGCTGCCGCCGGACAAGCAGAACGAGTGGATAAGGATGACCATGCTGGGCGGCTGCAGGCAGGTCGGCCGAAGCGCCGTCCTCGTGCAGAGCCAGCACTCCAACGTGCTGATGGACTGCGGCGTGGAGCCCGGCTCCGAGGAAACGCCTTATTTCAGCGTCCCCGAATTCAATATCGACAGCCTTGACGCCGTCGTGCTGAGCCACGCGCACATAGACCACGCGGCATACGTCCCGTGGCTTTACAAGGCGGGTTACAAGGGCCCACTGTACCTTACCGCGCCCACCCGCGACCTGATGGTGCTGCTTTGCCTCGACTACATCGACGTCTGCCAGAAGAACGGCAAGAACGTGCCGTACAACAAGAAGGACGTGGAGAGGGCTGTCAAGCATTCCATAGTGCTGGACTACGGCGAGGTGTCGGACATAACGCCCAACATGAGGCTGACGCTGCAGCCCAGCGGCCACCTGCTCGGCAGCTCGCTGGTCCATCTGCACATCGGCAACGGGGTGCACAACATACTCTACACGTCCGACATGAAGTTCGCCCAGACAAGGCTGTTCGACCCCGCGTGGTGCCAGTTCCAGCGCGTGGAGACGCTGATGATGGAGTCCACTTACGCGGGCCGCGACGAGAACATGCCGCCGAGGCAGGCTGTTGAGGAGGACTTCATGCGCGTGATAAATGCCACCATGGAACGCGGGGGCAAGGTGCTGATACCCAGCTTCGCGGTCGGCAGGGCGCAGGAGCTCATGGTCATACTGGCCAACAACAACTTCCAGCACCCCGTCTATATGGAAGGCATGGTCTGGGACGCGACGGCTATACACACGGCCTATCCCGAATTCCTGTCCAAGCAGATACAGAACGACATATTCAGGTACGGACGGAACCCGTTTCTCTATGAGAAGTTCCACCATACCGTGCCCAAGGAAAGGAGCAAGATACTGGACAGCGCGGAGCCGTGCGTCGTAATAGCGACCAGCGGCATGCTCATAGGCGGGCCGAGCGTCGAGTATTTCAAGGCGTTCGCGCCGAACAAGAAGGACACGCTGCTGTTCGTGGGCTGGCAGAGCCCGGGATCGCTGGGCAGTAGAATCCAGAAGGGATGGAAGGAAATACCTGCATACACGGAGGAGGGCAAGACGAGGATGCAGCGCGTCGAGATGGAGGTGCAGACCACGCACGGGCTGTCAGGCCATTCGGGCCACAACGAGCTGGTGAACTACATCTACAAGCTCACAGCCAGGCCCGAACGAATTCTCGTCGGCCACGGCGAGCCCAGGAAGTGCGTCGATTTTGCCCGTGAAATCGGTTCGCGCTTCAGGTGCGAGGCCGTCGCGCCCAAGAACCTCGAGACTGTGAGGGTGAAGTAGCAGCTACAGAGTGCCGTACGCTTTTTCCATATTATCCAATGTGAGCTTCTTCTTTCCCCTGTTTTGCCAAACCAGCTCGCCCATCAGCACGCACAGCAGGATGC
>CAZCTG010000053.1:0-6132 GCA_964501695.1 uncultured archaeon
CTCGACGGCCTCCTTGACCTGCGCCTTTGTCGCCTTCATGTTGACTATGAACACGAGGACATTGTCCCTCTCGACGAGGTTCATGCTCTTCTCGGTCAGGTGCGGGTAATCCAGGACATCCCACGGGTCGTATCCCTCGACAGGCTTGAGCGCGGCTTCCTTCTTCTTTTTTGCTTCAACCTTTGCTTTTGGCCCTGCATCAATCCCGCCAGCAGGGGTCTTTTCAACCTCCTTGTCTTCGGGCTTGCTTCCTTTGGTTGTCTTTTCTTCCCTTGCGGGTTCGGTTCTTTCTTGCTTGGGCTTGATGTCTTTCTTCGCAGGGGCGTCCTTGGCCTTTGCCTGTTTTATAGAAGTGTCTATCATCGCGTCAAGCTCCGCATCCGTAGGTTCGTTCTTTCCGCTCATATGTTACCTTGTTGCCATCGGTGTACCGATAAAAGAAGGGAAACATTTTGCGTTACCCATCTCGCGGTTTTTATCGGGTAGCTGTTGCGATTGATTGTAAGACTAATTGTCAGGCAAGTATTTAAACATATCCAACTATTTCACCTTTTCCAACAAATCGATGGCGGAGCGGCTCCAGATGGTCGCGCGGCCAGGCTTGGCGCCCGGCGCGATGTCGCGGACAGAGAGGTCGGCCAGCTTTACCGCCTCGACGCCCCGTATGCCGTTGGCGGCCTTGGCTATTCCCTTGTCCTCGGAGACTATTATGAGCGGGCCGCGCCTAGTTTTTCTGGCTCTGCCGCGCGCCTTGCCCCTGCCCGCGCGCATTTTCGTTCCAGCCGTGCGCTTAAGCTCATTGCCGAACCCCAGATTAATCAGAATCTTCCTGAGTTCTGCTGCCTTCTTGGTTTCCTGTATCCTGTCTTCGACTACTATCGGCATCGCCTTGACGGCGTCAACAACATGCCCTCTTGAAAGCACCGTTGCCTTGTCAGCCGTGGCTGCAATGGCCGAGTTCAGCGCCTTCAGCCACTCCTTCCTGTTTATCTTCTCGCGCCAGACCTTCTCCACCTTCGGCGGGTGCGCCTCGCGGCCCTTGACAGCCTGCGGCACGCGCCTTGCGGTCATGCTCATGTAGCCGACCCTGCCGTGTATCCTCGGCATCCTCGCCATCTCGCGGTTCATCATGGAGTACCTGTAATGCCTCAACCCGTGGTAGTGCGCGGACGTCCTGAACCCCGCCATCGGGTCCGCGCCGTAGGGCTGCCTTGTTTCCGACATCTCGGCGAGGAACGCTCTCTGTATGAGGTCGGGCCTGACCTTCTCCGAGAAAGCCTTCGCTGCGTTCATCTCGCCCTTCTGCGCTCCGTCAATGCCGAGAACATGCAGTTTCATATGTCAATTCAATTGGCGGAGAAGTATTTATATCATAACTCTTGTTCGCGCGGCTGCCCAGTTAAATATACCTTTAAATTGACAGAGCAAAAAACAGGAGGTCAACAAAAACCTCCCGTTTCATTAAGTTTCTATTCATCAAAATCAATCAGGCCTGCCGGATTATCAGGTGCCATCATGCTGGCCAGATATTTAAGTGGCTTCGACAACCGCGCCTACAGCCTCTATAATATCAGCAGCCGTCGTCAGCAGATCAGGATGAATATCCAGACTCTCATTTACTCCAAGCTCGAACACTTTGTTCTTGCTATCATTGTCTTCGCCTTGGATTATAAGGCGGCGTTGTTCCGCCAATATTTTTATGGCTGTTAACTTCTCGTCATTTGCTTCTGCCAGCGCTTTGACCTTGTTTTCCTCGTCTGCGAGCTGCTGCTGCAGGTCGGCTATTTCCTGATTGGCCTGCTCAAGCTTTTGGTCGGTTTCAGCTTGTTTTGTGTTAGCCTGCTCCACGGTGTCTTCAAGGGTGCTTTTCTCTCCCTTCAATTTAGAGATGAGAAGTTGGACATGAGTTTCATCTACTGCGTCAGGGGCAGCAACAGCAGTATCCTCAAACACAATGGCCTGGATTTTGCCAAGGAGTCCCGAATTCTCCTGAAGCTTTCGGATAAACTCCTTTAGCTTATCTCTTGTGCGTGGTAGGTGCTTGTCCACGCTTTGTAAGAAGCTAGAAATAATTTTTGACGCATTTGACGTTTTCTTTGCCATTGGAAAAAATCCTTTTCTGCGCATCCTTTTAGGCGGTTGCGCCTTGCCCCCGGCCATGCATGAGCCGGATGGTTATAATGTTTTTAGCCACCAGAACTGTTCCGGCAACTTTTAATCCAAAATTTAGTAGCCCCCTTTGTGGCACTAAGAATATTAATTTTATTCAATGCCACAGCCCAGACCAACCTTGATTGGCATGGGTTTCTTGATTGTGGTCTTGATTTTGTTTTTTGAAAGCATGAACGGACTAACCGCTTACTGCTTTTGGCTGATGCGGTATTTTATGCGAACAGTTTTGTTATTATTCCATGATAAGTTTTATAAGGGGATATTCCCGCCGCAAAAGCTTTTATAGTTCACCGTGCATACACTAACTAAACTTACTCGGGAACGGGAAGTTTGTATGGTCAGGCGATCCTTGCGCATTGCGCGCTTGGGTATGACCGCGGATAATTATTTCTGCGGTTGCTCTGACTGTTAATATAAATTAAACCCTCGCATGCGACAAGAACAACAAGCGAGTAAGTCATCAAGTGGATGGTTGGTTAATATGGGAAGCGATGCCGAGCTGAGGAGGCTTGAGAAGAAGATAGCGAAGAAGGAGGCCGAGAAGGCAGGCCAGCCTATCGAGAAGAAAGGGGAGAAGAAGCCCGCGCCGCGGCCGGCCGAGGCGACACGCGCCAAGAAGATAGTCAGGATCGCGGACACGAACATTGACGCGGACAAGCATGTTTTCAGGGCATTGATGGAAATCAAGGGCGTGGGCCCCATGTTCGCCAACGCTGTGGCCAACGTCTGCGGCTTCAGGGAGAAGTTCATACGAGACCTTGGGGAAGGCGAGATAGAGAAGCTGGAAGACATAATGGCGAACCCGGCCAAGTACGGCATACCCGCATGGATGCTCAACAGGCGGGGCGACCCGCAGACGGGCGAGGACAGGCATCTCATAGTTTCCAATCTGGACTTCGCGCGCGCCATGGACATAAACGAGATGAAGAAGTGGAAGACCTACAAGGGCGTCCGCCACTCGCTCGGCCTTCCCGTGCGCGGCCAGAGGACGCGCTCCTCGTTCAGGCAGAAGGGCAAGACTGTCGGCGTGAAGAGGAAGAAGGAGGGACCCGCGAGGGCTGGCGGGAATAAGAAATGATTTGGGCAAGCAACAATCTCGCCAGAAGCTAAGTTGACACAGGTTGGGCTTGATGCTTCATCAGAAACAAGGTGAAAAGATGCGCAATTTGAGGAAGAAATTCACGAGGCCGAAGAGGCCGTGGGGGACCGAGCAGCTTGAAGAGCTCAGCGCGCTCAAGTCGGAGTACGGTCTCAGCACCACGAAGGAGATATTCATAGCCAGGGAGAAGCTGCGCGGCTTCAGGAGCAGGGCGAGGCAGCTCATCGCTGTCGCGAACGAGGCTGAAAAAAAGCTTCTCATAGACAAGCTCGCCAAGCTGGGCATGCTCAAGCCTGATGCAGGCCTGGACGACGTGCTGGCGCTCGGCGTCAGGGACGTGCTCGAAAGGAGGCTGCAGACGCTGGTGTTCAGGCGCGGCATGGCATCGAGCATCAAGCAGGCAAGGCAGCTTATAACGCACGGCAGGATTTCGGTCAGCGGCGTGAGGACAAAGTATCCTTCTTACATCGTGACAGTGGAGGAGGAGGCGCTGATAGGCTGGTTCAGGGGCGAGCCGAAAAAGCCGGAAGGCCCTAAGGACAGGAAGCGCGCGCAAAGGAGGCCTGACTCGGACGTGAATGAAACTGCCGAAACAGCAGGACAGCCTGAAGCCGCGGAAAAAACAGATGAGCCTCCGGCGGAGGCCGAAGCGGAGTGATTGCATGAGCGAAGATGCGCAAACCGAAGTGAAAACTGAAGCTGCCGGGAAGAAGACGGCGGCAAAAGTTAGAAGGAAGAAGGCAGCCAGGCCTGTTGCAGAAGCGGCTGAAGCGCCGGCCAAGCCTGAGCAGCCGGCAGAGGCAATGAAACAGGAGGCAAAACAGGCCGCGGAAACCCAACCGGCAGCAAGGCAGGCGGAAAGAAGGGAATTCAGGCGAAGGGATTACAGGGAACGCGAGCCGAGGTTCCATTCAACGCTCGGCGGCAAGTGGGGACTGGCTCACATCTACAGCTCGAGCAACAACACGATAATACACATTACGGACATCACGGGTTCGGAAACGCTTTCAAGGATTTCAGGCGGGATGATAACCTCAAGGGACAAGGACAAGGGCATGCCATATCCCGCCATGAAGGCCGCGCAGAAGGCCGCGTCGGACGCGCTTGCGAAGGGTCTTGTCGGCGTGCACCTGCGGGTGAGGGCGCCCGGCGGCATAGAAAAGAGGATTCCGGGCCAGGGCGCGCAGTCGGCAATCAGGTCGCTGGTGAGGGCGGGCCTGCGCGTCGGCGCCATCGAGGATGTCACGCCCATACCGCATGACGGCTGCAAGAAGAAGGGCGGCAGGCGGGGCAGGAGGATTTGAGGCGGTTGTATGGCAGACATCAGAAACCTGAGAGAAAGAATGGACGTCATAAAACATAGGATGGAAAATGACTATCAAGTATATGATTCACACCGCCTGTCTTCAAGACTTTACCTTCACAACCATGAATGGTTTCCTAATGGCCAATGGTCAGACACTAAAAAAAATCAAGGCACAATCATGAAAAAAAGGTTGGACGAAGAACACATGGTGTTGTTTTCAGATTCTGTATATTTCCAAAAAGAGGCTAGAGGCCATGTTTTTCCAGAAGGTGTCCTGTTAGAAAAAATTCCTAATAACTTGCTTGAAAAGATAGATGAAGCCATAAATGACATCGAAAACGTCATGGACAAGATTGACACGGAGTATCTTGAAAAACTAGAAAAATCAGAGTTGCAAGAGGTTGTTGTTTGACATGGCAAAGCACCACAAGCCAAGGGAAGGAAGCACGGCATACTGGCACAGGAAGCGCGCGCGCAGGATTTACCCGCGCATGAGCGTGCTGCCCGCGTCGAAGGAAGCCGTGCCGCTCGTGTTCGCGGGCTACAAGGCGGGCATGACGAGCGTCTCCTACACCGACCCGAAGAAGGGCTCGCACACGGAAGGGCAGGAGCTGGTGAAGGCAGCGACCGTGCTCGACTGCCCGCCGCTTTCGGTGTGCGGAATACGGGTCTACGCAAATTCCGTTTACGGCAAGAAGTGCGCGGGCGGCGCATGGGCAGAGAAGCTTTCGAAAGACCTTGCGAGGAAGACCGATGTCCCTGAAAAGAACGATTCCAAGAAATCAGTTGAAAATCTGGAGAAGCTCGTCGACGACAACTCCGAGGTCAGGCTGCTGGTCAACACGAACCCGAGGTTTTCGGGCATCGGCAAGAAGAAGCCGGAGATGTTCGAGGTCGCTGTCGGCGGCGGGGCCAGGGCGGCGTTTGAATACGCCAAGTCAAAGCTGGGCTCGGATTTGAAGGCTTCCGACGTGCTGAAGCAGGGCGAGATTGTCGATGCGCGCGCCGTGACAACGGGGCTGGGCTACACCGGCCCTGTGAAGAGGTTCGGCATCCGCGTCAGGGGCAGGAAGAGCAAGGGCAAGATGCGCCACGTGGGCAACCTCGGCTCCCAAAACCCGCCGAAGGTCATCCCAGGCGGCAAGATTCCGGAGGCGGGGCAGATGGGCTTCCACAACAGGACCGAATACAACAAGAAAATCCTCAAGATAGGCAACGGCGGGCTGAATCCCAAGGGTGATTGGGTCAGCTACGGCAAGATAAGCGGTGATTACGTCATCATCGAGGGCTCTCTTCCGGGGCCGAAGAAGCGGCTGATACTGCTCAGGCCCGCCCTCCGCAAGAAAGGCTGGAAGGAGAACCCCGTGGAGCTGAAATATGTCAGCCTTGAGCCGCAGAATTGAGCGCATTGAACGCGGCGTGTGAGTGACCGAAGTACAGGACTTACTCTGGCCGCGGAACTAGGGATACTTCTTCTCCAAATCATTCCACGAGACTTGTTTCTTTCCCCTGTTTTGCCAAACCAGCTCGCCCATCAGCACGCACAGCAGGATGC
>CAZCTG010000054.1:0-5890 GCA_964501695.1 uncultured archaeon
CCTATATATAATTCTGATGAATCATAAGTCTTCTGATTGAAATTCAAGATGCTACGGCACCTTCTTGTAAACCCACGCCAGCGGCGCGCCTTGGGCGCTTACGACATGGACAACGCGGTAGTCCCTTTCTACATAAACATGCCAGCTTTCATTCATGTACCATCTGAAGAAAACGTTTTCCACAAGATAATCGGCCTCGATTTCAACGTTGCTCATATCCCAATTTATATTTTCCGCGCCCGACAAATATTTTGGCACAAAGGGCGTGATGTCGTCCAAGTCCTCCCTCAGCGGCGGTATTACGTGCCTTGGCTGCACATACAGCTGCACCGCGGAGCCGTTTTCGGCGTTGTTATTGAGCCATGAAACGGCCTCGCCTATGCCTTCGCCCAGGCCGCCTATGGAAAAGATACGGGTGCCGTAAACGTTTGATGGCCCTCCCACAGCCTCGTTGTAGTAATCAAGATAATACGGATGCGCGGATGCTGAAACGGCGGCAAGGTAAGCGAAAGCTATGGCCGGCAATATCCAGAACGCCTTTCTTCCGAACCTTGATGAAACAAAATTGCTGGCGTAAAAAAGCCCGCAAGCCGCAAGTATGCAGAACGCCGGGAATACCATGAACATGTACCTGGGCCCGCCCTGCGCTATCGCGCTGGGGCTGAGAAGCTGGAACCCCATGAAGGCCAGCAAAGGAACCCACATCCAGGCAATGAACGGCCTGCCCTCCTTTTTCCTTGCTGCCGCGTGGCCCAGCGCGAAGAACGCCAGAATGAGCAATGGCGCGGTCACGAGGACGTACGCGGGCATGTAATAAAACGGATGCGCGAGGGAGCCGATGAAGTATTCCGGCACGTTCTCGTAATTCGTCCAGAAAGACACTGTGCCGGAAAGGAAGCCGAGCGGGTCCTTCCAGACCCACCACAGCCTGGGCCAAGACGCGAAAAGCACGGCAAGCGAAATCAGAGGATATGAAGCCGCCCTCAGCAGCGTCCTCGCGTTCAGCGCAGGCCGCCTTTCCAGCAGGTACACGCATGGCAGCAGCAGGAACAGCGCGAAGGCGTTGAACTTCGTGGAAATCGCGAGGCCTGTCACGACCGCGGAGAGCAGGAAGTATATCCTCTTTCCGCTGTCCATCCAATTCAGGAACAGGAAGAGCGAGAGCGCGAACAGCAGCGACAGCAGCGAGTCCAGCGTAGCGAGCTTAGTATGCGCGAGTGTGACCGGGAGCAGCGCGTAAATGAGCGAGGCGAAGGCAGCGACATGCATGCCGAGCCTCTTCCTTGCCATCGAAAAAATCAGCACTATTGTGCCTGCCGCGAACGCGACCGAAAGAAGCCGGCCTGGAATGAAGTTTTTGGATTCATACATCGCCATTACCGCTTGTTCATAACCCATGGAAAACAGGCCGGCACCAGCCTCGGAATAAAGGTAGACTCCGTTGGCAATGCCATAGACGTAACGGGCGAAAGGCGGGTGCGGGCTTGTGCTCCAGCTCTCCGGGCTGAAGTCCAGCCTTGCTATGTTGTACCAGAGGTTCAGCCCCACCGAATATGTCGTCACCTCGTCCCATGTTTCGCAAGGCTTGTTGATGTCGACCAGCCTCACCGCTATGGTGATTACGAGCAACGCTGCCAGCAGAACGCATGTTTTTTGTTTGTTGTCCATGTCATCTCCTCCCGCTCAGTTTCATGTAAAGCACTCCCCCAATTATCGCGGGCACGCCCATGGAGAAGAACGTGTAGATGACTGAGGAAAGAATGGCGGTACTCGCCGAGATGCCCGCATAGGCGAGCAGCGCCACTATTGCCGCATCCCTTGTGCCTATGCCTGAGACGGTTATCGGAAGCAGCCCTGCTATCGCGCCAATGCAGACCGCTGCGGTTGCCGCGACAAGCCCGAACGATGCCCCGAACGACGCTATGAGCAGGCTCACTTGGACGCCTTCCGAGAACCATATGAGCAGGGAAAGCGCCAGCATGTAACCCGTTTTCCCCGGTCTGGACCTCATGGAGCTTACGGGGGCATAGAATCCGTCCATCTTGCTGTCATCCATCTCAAGCCTGCCCTTGCCTGCGAAGCGCGAAATGAAGTTTATGAACCTCAGCATTACGCCCCTTCTTGTCAGCAGGTAGAAGGCAAATGCGAGCAGGGCTATGAACAAGATTATGGAAGAGCCGAACATGCCCATGCCTGCAACAGAGGCTGCACCCAAGACGAGGAACACGGCTATGGCGACCATGTCAAACATCCTGTCGAATATGGATACCGAAAGCGCGGTCGCGCTGTCCATGCCGTGCCTGTTAAGGTAATGGAATTTCACTATTTCGCCTACTTTCGAGGGCGTCACCATGCCGAAAAAGCTGCCCACAAGATATATGGAAGATGCACGGCTGAACGCCATACGATGCCCTGTCATGCCAATCATGCAGCGCCAGCGCATGAACTTCAGGAGCATGGTAGCCGGCGTTATGACGAATGCTGCGGCGAGAAGCCATGGATTCGCAGAAGACGCCGACTGCACAAGCTTCTGAGGGCCTATCGAAACGACAAGAAGCGCGAATATTATGGCGCCTACTGCCAGTTTCAGGGCCGTCTTCGCCTTCATCGTATCATCCCAAAATCCTTGCAAGCCTGAAGCTTCCGTCCGGCTGTTTTGCCAAGCGTCTGTTCCCTGCCCAGGCCGAGATTTCGTTGCGCTGGAAATATCTGGATGAAGGCACATAGATGTAGGATGATTTGCTGCCCACGAACGCGCTTCTTATGCCCCTTCCGGGCAGCTCATCCGTCACTTTTATCCTTTTTCCGAGTTCTATCTCGCGCCTGAATGTCAGGCCGGAACCGTATACGTCTGTTATCATCTTGTCCCTCAGGACTTTCTTGGCAAACAACGACATCCTGCTGCTTCTGCCCAGCGAGTACTGGAAGGCGCGCAGCAGCATGCTTCTCTTCGTGTTCATCGTCCTGTTCCTCACCTCGGAAAGCGCGCCCGAGACGGAAAGCTTTTTGCCGTCGAATGAACTGGAAAAGTCGCCTATTATGCCGGATGTCAGCCTCCTGCCTGCGTCCGCGTCTATGCCGGAGTCCTGAAGAGAATTGCCGTCCGCGAACGCGAAGAAGGCGCCGCCCTTCTTGTAGTTGCAGACCATGTATCTGCCCTTCCCGCTGAAAACCAAGAGCCCGGCATCGCTGAAGTTCTTGATGAAGTCCTTCTTGTATCTTGGCCCGGGGACGCTCTTCAGCTTCCTGCTCTCCAGAAAAGACTTGATGTAGATATAGGACACGTATGAAAGGTAACGGTCGTCGAAGGAGTGCGGTGAAACGCATGCATTGATGGCTATCGATTTCCGCGCATGCTGGGCCACCATTGCTGCGATGCCCTTTCCCAGCATCTCGAAGCAGTATGGAAAAAGGTATTCGGTGTTCCTGCTGCCGTAAACACCACCGGACGTGAGGTCCGGATGCATGAACCACGAAATGAAATAAACGGAGGACTCTATCGTCTTCCTGAGACCCTTCAAGCCGGATTTTTTGTAGAGCTCCGCGAGATAAAACAGCGCAAGGGAAAGATAGCCTATGTCCGGGCCGCCGTATTCTTCAAACCAGCCCTCGGGCCTTTGAAGGGACATTATCCTGGTAGCCTTGTCCTCCGCGCGTCTTTTGTGCGCGGAATCCCCTGTCAGAAGATAAATGTTGTAGAGGGCTAGCGCTGCGCCGCATTCCTGGTTTTGCGCGCGCATTTCGCTGTTGCCGGCCAGCCATTCCGCTGTTCTGCAGAGCCTTGACTTTATCGCATCAGCGTTTTCTATTTCTTCCTTCAGGAGCAGCAGGGTCTCCGATATGGCATAAGCGCCGAACGCAGTGGCTCCGAAGCTGTGCTCGCCCGGATACCACTCACTCATCGAGCCGTCTCTGGATTGCATCTTGGCCCAGAATCTGAGCGAGGCGTTTATCCATTCAATGATTCTGGGATTCCTGAAATACGGGTTTGATTTGTGCCTTGTCTTGTAGAGCAGTGCCAGCGTAAGCACCGCTTCCTGATGCCTTGAACATGGAAAATCAGAAACCGCGTATTGCCAATATTGACTGTCAAAACAGCCATAGGTGAATGAAAGTGGTTTCCTGTCTAGCTGACCTAGCAGCCTGGGCGCCTGCTCCAGAACGCTTTCAAGGTACGGCTCGAATCTTTCCATAGCTAATCATAAAATTAATGGTTATAGTCATTTATGAAGCACAGGTTCAGTAGTCCCTGACATGTTTCCTAAGCACCAAAGCCCATTTTATAAGACGCGCGGGCGTCACATGAACCGAGCTCATGCGCACCTTCGACGTATACCCATACCAGCCCATGAGTATGTACATGAAAATTTTGTTCGGCGGGAACTTTACAAGCTGTTTTGTTATCGGCAGAAGCCAGGGAAATTCAACGGTTATGCCGAAAAGCTTCTGCAGGTTCTGGCATTTCCGCATTTCCTTGGGGTCCTTGAATTCAAGCACACTCTCTATCTTGTAGTTCGAGCGTATCCTGTCATAGTCGCCGTCAAAATAACCGTGCTCCACGCAGTATTCGCCCAGTTCTGTGCGCGGGTATGGCGTGAGCAGCGAAGACCATGCCATTGCCGGTTTCAGCTTTATGTTGTAATAGAGTGTTTCCATGTCTATCTTGTACGGATTCTCGACAGGCAGCGCGAGTATGTTGAATATGCCGTACTTTATGCCGGCCTTCCGCAGCAGTTCGCAGGCATTTTCTATCTGCGCCTTTGTCATGCCGCGCTTGAGTATGCCATTGCGCACTTCGTCGTTCGCGGTTTCCACTGCAAGGAACACGCTCATGCAGCCGGCCCGCTTCAGAGCGTCCACCATACGGGGCGTGAGGAGGTTTGCGCGCACATTGCACATGAACGGCATGCCGATTTCGCGCCTCCATTTGTCGGCGAACTCGTCCATCCACTGCTGCTTGCACATCACGAACGTGTCATCAATTATGCGTATGAATTCAAGCGGCCACTTGAACATCATTTCCTTGACCTCGGCCACGACGTTATCTACACTGCGCTTCCGCACCACACCCCATTCGCTGCCGTAGAGCTTGCCCATCTGGCGGTTGAAGCAATAAGTGCACCTGTAGGGGCAGCCGCGCCCTACCATTATTCGCTTCTCCCCCTCTTCGCGCAGCGTTTTGTCATAGTTGTACACGAGTTCCCTGTCGGGAAATGGTATTTTGTCAAGGTTGTGTTCCAATGTTCTGACCGGATTCTTCTTTACCCTCCCCTTGGCATCCTTGAACCAGAAGTTGTTGATATTCATTATGGACTCGCCCTTTTGCATCCTGTCGAGCAGCTCGGCAAATGCTGCTTCGGCCTCTCCTATGCATATGGCATCCACGCCATCCTCACTTATCATTTCGGGAAAATAAGTCGCGTGTGGCCCGCCGAAAACAGAAAAAAAATTATACTTCTTCTTGAGTTCCATGTTCAGGCTTATTGCATGCTTATGTTCGCCTGTGTGTATGCTGTATGCCAAAACATCCGGCTTGTATGACTTCATTTTTTCGTCTATTTCATCCACATCTGTAGCTATTAAGTCAGTCGTGTGGCCGCGCTTCTTCGCAACAGCAGAAAGGTACATTATGCCAAGCCTTTCGCACATGCGTATATCGCGCAAGATGAACAACACTTTCATTCTGCCACCTCACTCGGCATCAAGCCCCATCAGCTTGCCGGAACATTCCCTGCACATCCTTATGTTTTTCTTGTTCTCCGCCACAAGCCTGCGGAATGCCTGATATTTCTCGCCATTCCAGACCGCGCGGAAACTGCCCGTCTTGAACACGTTGCCGAATTCGAACACCCTGTTCGGCTCGTAGCAGCAGGGGGATACGCTGCCGTCC